>JBAUOG010000075.1:0-1856 GCA_049579625.1 Bryobacteraceae bacterium | reverse complement strand
CCACCAAAGTCCCGTTTAAGTTCCACATTGATAAGGACCTTCCGCCAGGGATCACGGTAGAGCCCATGTCCGGGGAGTTGAAACCTAGCCAGGGCTTGATGCTGACGATTTCTTACAAACAGCAGGGCAGCGGGCCTCCTCCGCCGATGTTTCACCCGTGCAACATCCGGTATGGAGAGGAAGAGCTGAAGATGCCCTTCTACGTGAAGATAGGCAACCAGTAAACAAGCAGCGGGGATTGGCCCGGTTGGCTTTCGGATTGCTTATCTGGTGGGCATATGGTCTCACTCGACACAAATTCGTCAGTCACACAATCGTTGGTCGACCAATTAGTAACTTCGGCTACGGTAAACGGGGCGTTTTCTCTCACCGCGTTTGAGTCGGAGCTCAGTTCCGTTGTGGATCAGGTGCTATCGCTGGCGGCGTCCGGGGGCGCTCAAACAACTGCCTCGACCGCAGCTCAGTCACTTTCGAGCGCGAATTCGAACGACAGCAGTACCACGACGAGCGCCTCGCCCGCGGAGACATCCAACAGCTCCGGATCAAGCCAAGATTTGGTCGCGACGCAATCCCAACAGTCCGCAAGCAGTTCCACGCCAAAACTGGCGCTGCTGTCGATGTTTGGGGGAGACTTGCCCCCGGTGGTGCAGCCGGTTGTACAGAGCGGTAGTCTACTGGTGAGCAATCTGGGCGAAGTCTCGGCGGCGCCCGCTGGAACGTCCTCCATTGCCAACACCCCAGCCCCTGTGATTCAGTGTTCCGAGGCGGGGTCATACACGGCCGGCACCATGGTGCACAGCTACGATCCATTCTGGGGAAATCTCGCGGGACCGCTGGTTCCCGCTTCGGGAACGACGTGGACGCAACTCTCCACGGGTAAGGATCTGGATTCCGGTGCCGTGATCGCTGGCCTTCAGTCTCGCTACGGTGCCGGAACGGCAACCATGCAGACGGTTCTATACAACCAATTTGGGGTGCAAGCCTTGAACCAGTACAACGCGCAGAATCCGAGTAGCGGCACGACGCCCCTTTGTTTCGCGAGTCTGCCACCATCGACCGCTTTTCAATTCTATGGCCCGGATAACAGCTTCGTGGACCCCAATAACCAGAACCAGTATTGCTACTTCGACGAAAACGGCTTAGAGCATTTATCGGGTGCGGCTTCGTAGGGGCTAGCTATAGCTAGCTAAGTACGCGAGGTCGCAATTTCGGTCACGCATCGCTATCAAACCGGTTCCATCGCATTCACAGCTTCTTTCCGAGCCGCGCTCATCACGGCCGGTGTGAAGACTCCGGCACAGAACCGCGCGTCGCTCTCCGCTTTGAAGCAAGCAAGCGACCAAGCGGAGCCGCGACCGTAAGGGAGCGAGCGCAAAGCTTCAGAAACTCGATAACGGCGGATCGAAACTTTCGCGCTATTTCAGAGCAACCGCGCGCGTCAGCCGGACCCGAACGGAGCCGCGACCGTACGCAAGTTTCCTGTCTCCAGCACAGAACTCAGCGAGGCCACCGGCTGAAGCCGGGTTGAAACAATCTGTGACCCCAGTGGGTCACAGGCCAGCATGAGCGCCAGAGTGCACACCCGCAATGATGAAAAAACGCTGTTACCCTCGACTCCCCGGCTCTTTTCGGAGCCAACCGTGGCACAGCCTTCAGACGTTGATGAAAAGGGCCAAAAACCGCTCCCTTACGGTCACGGCTCGGAAGCCGCTTCGGGAACGACGTGGACGCAACTCTCCAGGGGTAAGGAGCTGGAGTCCGGTGCCGTGATCGCTGGCCTTCAGTCTCGCTACGGTGCCGGAACGGCAACCATGCAGACGGTTCTATACAACCAATTTGGGGTGCAAGCCTTGAAC
>JBAUOG010000074.1:0-12767 GCA_049579625.1 Bryobacteraceae bacterium | reverse complement strand
AGTCTCCCACGGGTTCGATGTCCTTGACGATGCCGTCGACGAAGCGCTGGTAGCGTTGGGATTCTTCGTCAGTTCGGAAATACTGGGTGATGTCGGCTGCGAAGAGGCCGTGCTTGATAGCGTTCTTGGAAGAGGCCGCGCGGCCTTCGGGAGTCTTGGCGCCCGTTGACTTCTGCGAGTTCTCTCGATTGGCCCTGGTTCTGGCGTCGACTTCCGGGCTGTCTTTCTCCGGGTTCTGCTTGGTTGGCGCGGGTTCCTGATTCTGCTTGGTTGGTTCGGGTGGCGCGGATTGCTCGCCGCGCGGCATCATGTCTGTTTCTTTCAAGGCCGGTTCCTGGTTCGCCCGGACTGCTTCATTCGTGATGGTACCCGGGATCTCCGGGAGTTTTGAGGATGACTCTGACATTTGCTAACAGCTTTCAAATTGGATTGACGGATCTTCCGTCTACCCAGGATTATTGAGCTACCTCAGGCCGGACTGATGCCCGGCTAAACCGGGTAGGGCCGAAACGTATTGCGATGCAAGGGTTTTGCGAGAACAGAAAAATCTTTTAAGTTTGTGACTGGCGGAAAGGGCCCCGCCGGAGCGGCTTCGGAGGCGCTATGCTCGGGCGATATCGGTCCGCGTGAAATCCTCGCCCGTAAAAAGTAGTGGCATGCCGGCGACCGCCGCGACGGCGTAAGACAGGCAGTCGCCGAAATTCAAGCCAGCGGAATGACGTCCCCGTCCAAATCGCAGAAAGGCGGTGGTGGCGTCCAGATGTTCTTCGTTGAACGCGACCACTTCGGCATCCAGGCGGCGCACGAAAGCGAAGAGTAGCGGTCGGGCATCCTGGCGCAGCCGTGTCGTCAGAACCATCGCGGCTTCAGGCAGAGTCGGAACTCCGACGACCGCAATCTCGGCCTTCTCAATTGCTTCGATCAGCCGCTCGTGGCCGGGTTCTTTGAGGTGGATAGCGACAATCGCAGGCTACGACAGGGACGGGCATCCAGGCGTAATCGGGTCACACAGCTGATGTCAACGTGTGCAGGTTACGATGGTGGAAGGATTCCATGTCGCTTGTCCCGCACTATATTGAGGTTTTACGCCCTTATGAAGCGGGCCTCAGCGAAGAAGCTGTGCGGCGTGAATTCGGCCTAAGCCGTGTCGTCAAGCTGGCCTCCAACGAGAACCCGTTAGGCCCATCGCCAGTAGCGTTGGAAGCGGTGCGTGCGCAACTCGACCACATTCACATTTATCCCCGGGGTGGCGTTGACCTACGTGCGGTGCTCGCACAGGAATACGGAACCAAGATCGACAACGTGATTGCGGGAAGCGGCTCCGACAGTATCATTTCCAATATCGTTCGCACGTTTCTGGGTGACCAGGACGAGATCCTTACCACCGAAGCCGCGTTCATCGGCTTTCAGGTGGTCGCGAAATCGCGTGGCGTTCCCTATCGTACCGTGCCGCTACACCAATGGCAGTACGATCTCGAAGCGCTTGCCGGTGCCGTTAACGAACACACTAAGATCATCTACCTGGCGAATCCCAACAATCCGACCGGTACGATTTTCACTCGCCAGCAGTTCGAAGCCTTTTACAAACATATTCCCGATCGGGTGCTGATTATCTTGGACGAGGCTTACTTCGAGTACGCGAAATACAATCCGCGCTATCCGGATTCGATGCACTATCGTCTGGATAACGTCATCACCCTTCGCACTTTTTCCAAGGTCTACGGGCTCGCCGGTCTGCGCGTCGGATATGGATTTGCGCATGAGGATCTGATCCGCAATCTGCTAAAGGTGAAGCTCCCCTTTGAGCCGAGCTCACTCGCCGAAGCAGCGGGGATTGCCGCCCTTCGCGATAAGGCCTTTCTACACCGCTCATTGGAGCTGAATGTTCGCGGCATGGAGAAGATGTCAGCCGGCTTGGGGAGCCGTGGATTTGAGGTCGTGCCGTCGGAGGCTAACTTTGTGATGGCGGTGTTGCCCAACAGCGGCTCAGCACACGAACTGGTGCAAGGGCTGCTGCGGCTCGGTGTGATCGTTCGCCCGCTCGGCGCCTTCGGCCTGCCGAAATGCGTTCGTATCTCGATTGGTACGGACGAAGAGAATCAAATTTGTCTGGAAGCGATCGACCAAGTCACTTCCGGTAACCACCGACTCCAGGAAATGCTCGTCACCGCGAGCAAACTCTAAGAGGAATACCACTATGCAAGCAGTCTCTGAAAAGCAAGCAGACGTCAAAGCCGATTTTCTGCCGCTCCACGGAACCGACCATGTGGAGTTCTATGTGGGCAATGCCAAACAGGCCTCCCACTTTTACCGCTCCGCCTTCGGCATGCGGCTGGCGGCGTATTGCGGGCCTGAAACCGGCGTGCGTGATCGCGCCTCCTATGTTCTTGAGCAGGGCAAAGTGCGCTTCGTGCTTACCACCCCGTTGGGTCCGGACCACCCAATCGCTGCGCACGTGAATGAGCACGGCGACAGCGTGAAGGTCATCGCGCTATGGGTGGACGATGCGGCGGAGGCCTGGCGGCAGACCACATCGCGAGGCGGCGACAGCGTCCAGGAACCGCGTACATTAAGCGACGCGCAGGGCGAGGTGAGAGTCGCGAGCATCGCCACCTACGGCCACACCATTCATACCTTCGTTGAACGCCGCAACTATGCCGGCGCTTTTCTGCCTGGCTTCACTGCGGTGAAAGACGAAGACCGGGTCAGCCGCCCTGTGGGTCTGTTACACATTGATCACATGGTGGGCAATGTGGCGCTCGGCGACATGAACCGGTACGTGGAGTTCTACCGCCGCGTGATGGGGTTCGACCTCTATCAGAGCTTCGACGATAACGACATCAGTACCGAGTATTCCGCGCTCATGTCGAAGGTCATGTCGAATGGCAATGGGCGGGTGAAGTTCCCGATTAATGAGCCCGCAACCGGCCGCAACAAATCGCAGATTGAAGAATATCTGGAATTCAACCACGGCCCCGGTGTGCAGCACATCGCCCTCGCCACGAACGACATCATCGATACCGTCACCAGGCTGCGCAAACAGGGCATCGATTTTCTGCGGGTTCCGACCGCTTACTATCAGGAGTTGTCCCATCGCGTTGGGAAGATCGACGAGCCGGTGGAGACGCTGGCCGAGCTGGGTATTCTGGTAGACCGGGACGACGAGGGCTACATGTTACAGATCTTCACCAAGCCGGTTGAAGACAGGCCGACTTTATTCTTCGAGATCATCCAGCGCAAAGGCAGCCGCAGTTTCGGCAAAGGGAATTTCAAGGCACTGTTCGAGGCCATCGAACGCGAACAGGCGCTGCGCGGGAACCTGTAGGTGAGTGCCGCCCTCGTCTCCCGCTGACGAATCGACCAATCCGCGACGAGCAGAGAACCGCGCGCGTCAGCAAGCGGATCCGGCAATACCATCCGCATCATCGTCTACGGCTTTGATGTGTATAATTAGACCAGTGGATACACATTGATGCGCACAAACATCGTGATTGACGATAAGCTGATGAAGGATACGCTTCGTGCGACGGGTCTCAAGACCAAGCGTGAGGCCGTGGAAGAGGCGCTACGGACCCTGTTGCGCCTGAAGAGACAGGCGGAGATACGCCGGCTCCGTGGAAAACTGGACTGGCACGGCGATCTCAACTCGATGAGGAACGACAGTTGATCCTGGTCGACTCCAGCGTGTGGATCGATTACTTCAAAGGCACGCTTACGGTGCAAACCGGGAGACTCGACAGATTGCTTGGCAACGAGCCTTTGGCCATCGGCGACTTGATTCTGACGGAGGTCCTGCAGGGCTTCGTCAGCGACCGTGACTTTAACTACGCCCGGAGACTGCTGACTTCGCTGGCCGTCGTGGGGTTGGGCGGGCAGGAAATCGCGATTCAAGCGGCGAAAAATTTCCGCATACTGCGCAGGCTCGGCGTGACTGTTCGCAAGACAATCGATGTAGTGATTGCGACCCGATGCATTGAAAGCGGTTATGACCTGCTGCACAGCGACCGGGATTTCGATCCGTTCGTCAAACACCTCGGCCTGCGTGTAGTGATCTGACAACCCGCAAGAATGCTGATCCCGGTAAGGCCGAGTTGCCCACAGTCGCGATGCGCGCGATCCCGTCACTCGACCCGATCCTCCGGAGCCGAATCGTCGATAAAGTTACATCTGGCGCGGTAACTATGCTATCTTCACCTTTTGCTTTTCAGCCCACGTGTGGCTGATCCATCCAGCCACAAGGGGCATTCATGAATCGATCATCAGGGGCTCAAACGCCGGCGCATATGACGTTGATTGCACAGGGTTGGTGCCGCTAATGGCGAATGCTCTTACCCGGCGAAAGTCGCTTGCTTCGCTACTCACCCAGGCCAGCGAAAGCGGTCTGAAACGTACTTTGACGGCCCGGAGCCTGATTGCTTTGGGCATCGGGGCAATCATCGGCGCTGGTTTGTTTGTCAGGACCGCCGCGGCATCCTCGGAGGCGGCGGGGCCCTCTGTGACCATGTCTTTCATCTTCGCGGCCTTGGGATGCGCGCTGGCAGGCCTTTGCTATGCCGAGTTCGCCGCGATGATTCCGATTGCGGGCAGCGCGTACACCTACGCCTACACCACCATGGGTGAGTTTGCGGCCTGGACCATCGGTTGGGCGCTGGTGCTCGAGTATGCGTTGGGTGCAGCGACAGTATCGATTGCGTGGAGTGAGTACCTCAACAATCTGTTGGGCGGCGTGATTCCGTATCAGTGGTGCCACTCGCCCATGGAGTCGTCGATGCAAGCGGGGCACGTCCACGGCATTGTGAACCTACCGGCCCTGCTGATTTTGCTGATATTGACTTCGTTGCTGGTTAAGGGAACGCAGGAATCGGCAACGGTCAACACAATCATCGTGGCGTTGAAGGTGACCATTGTCATCGTCTTCATCGCGGTTGGCTGGCAGTTTGTGAATCCTGCCAACCACACTCCCTACTTTGTTCCGGCCACCATTCCCGGTCACGAGGGTATCTTCAAACACGGCATCGGCGGAATGTTAAAAGGCGCGGGCATCGTGTTCTTCGCTTTTATTGGATTCGATGCGGTCTCGACCGCGGCGCAGGAGGCTAAAGACCCGGCCAAGGACATGCCCCGCGGCATCATGGGCTCGCTGGCGATATGCACCGTCCTTTATGTTCTGTTCGGTTATGTTCTAACGGGCGTGGCCAACTGGCAGGAGTTTGCGATCGCCGGTAAAGAAGCGTCGGTCACCTATGCGATCCAACATCACATGCCCGGCTACAACTGGCTGGGGACCGCCGTCACCCTGGCGATTCTGGCTGGCTTTTCGTCGGTGATCCTGGTGATGCTGCTGGGACAAAGCCGCGTTTTCTATTCGATGTCGCACGATGGCCTGCTACCCAAGGTCTTCCAGGACCTGCATCCCAAGTTCCGCACGCCCTACAAATGCAACATCATCCTGTTCCTGTTTGTCGGTTTCTTTGCCGGCTTGATCCCGGGCGACCTGGCCGGTGACCTGACCTCCATCGGCACGCTGTTTGCATTCGTGATTGTCTGTATCGGCGTCTGGATGATGCGGCATATTCAACCGGAACTCAAACGGCCCTTTAAGACCCCGTGGGTTCCCATCGTCCCGATTGGCGGCATGATCGTTTGCAGCATCATGATCATTTCACTCGACACCAGAACCCAATTGACGGCGCTGGGTTGGATGCTGTTTGGCTTCTGCATCTACTTCCTGTACAGCAAGTCCCATAGCAAGATCCAAGTTGCGGCGGAGGCAGCGGCGGCTTCCAAGTAGCGATCTAGCCGTGCAGGGTCAGCGCGAGTTGCTGACCTTCGAGCAGTTCGACGGGAGTCGCAAAGAAGAAGACGGTCCGGCTGCCATGGACAGCGGTGTCATGAGCGACCGGTGAGCCTTCGAGCGTCGCCGCTGACGTCTTGCCGATACCCGTGAACTCGCAAGAGCGGAACGGCAGTTTGCCGGCTTGTACGCGAAGAATAAGCGTGGATTCGCCAGCGCGGCCGCTGGTCAGCGCGAACGTGCCCCAACCTGTGCCGGTACTCCAGAAGCAACGAAAATCGGCTTGGCGGACCAGAGGTGGCACAACCGATACGGAACCTTCCGGTCCGTCGTAGCGAAACCCGCTCAGTGCGAGGAACGACGACCAGGAAGACATGGCGCGGGCGTAGTGGTGGCCGCACTCGGCCTCGTCCCACGGATTGCGCTTCTCGCCGTCGTAGCGGGAGCGAATGTTGCCGATGCATTCGATACCCTGCGGGACCAGGCCGGCATAGATCATGTGCGCGGCGGTGGAGTGCTCAAGGCCCGTAAAGACTTCGGCATAGTACGGGAAGGGAATCGTGGGCCGGTCCGCCTTTCCATAGTCACAGACGACAACAGCCGATTCGTCGTTCAACGCAAACGTGCGCTGAACGTTGTCGTGCTCGAACAGCGTGCGTTTGTAGTTGTACTTGTAGACCGAGCCGAGCGTGGTGCGCACGTTCCCCGGCGACACGAGCGGGCCGAGCCCGGCTACCTCGGCCAGATACTGGCCCACCAGTTGATCCACCAGGCAGCCGGCCCCGACTTGGTACTCGGGCTTCTCGGTGTTTTCAGAGCCCATAGTGCTGCGCAGCGAAGGAGCGATCTGACTCTTCTCGTAGCCTTGTATCTGCTGAATGTAGAACTCACCGTTGAACAGGTTCTCATCGATCCAGCGGCCGCCCTGATCGGCGAGCTTGCGGTAAACATCGGCGGAAGTGGGATCGTTCATGGCGCGAGCCATCTTCTCGCCGGCGCGCAAGGCAGCCAGGTAGTAGATGCCGCACATGGGATTCGGCCCGTAGAACTCGACATCGTAGGTGTTGTGCTGGACGCCTTCCAGAACGCCGTCACGGTTGGCATCCCAGCCGCCGGGCACCCAGGCAAACTCCAGCCCCTTCTTGATGCGCGGCCACATTTTCGTGAGCCATTCGGTATCGCCGGAGAGCTTCCAATCGAGATAGGCATGGACGATCTGGCCCATCTGGCCGTCTGCTGCCGCGTATCCTGAGCGCTCTTTGCCGTCCGGCAAGAGTTGGCGGAAATGCATGGCTCCGGCATTGTCCATGGAAAAACCGAACGATGCGCCGCGCAGCGAGCGAGCCAGCGACGGGAAGAGGTGCGCGGTGGCCGTCTCGTAGTTCCAGACGTGGGTGCAGTTGCCGAAGCAGCAACCGGATTTGTCGTTAACACCTTCAAAGCCGTGGAAATTCCCGTCGGCAGTGCGGAAAGTAGTCGTGGACGCCAGCGTGGAAAGATTAGCACTGGCTGCTTCCTTCACCACGGACGGAACCGTGCTCTCGCGAAACGCAGTGGCGAAAGTCTTGGTGCGCGATTCCAGCCGGTTGAGATTGGTCACCATGTAGCGCGCCACTTCCCAAGCATCGGCAAAGCGGGTGGCGTAGTAGTTGCCGATGAGGGTCTGCCCTTCGCCCTTGGGCGCCGTCCAGCCGCACCAATCGGGTGTGCGATTGGGGAAATGCCAGCAGAGGATGAAGGTGTAATCGGCGGTGTCACCTGGGGCGATGGTGCGTTGCACGCACAATGCACCTACCGGGCTGGGAACGGTTGGCTCGGCGCTGAGCTGGCCATCGTCGGAGAAGTCGTCCCAGAAGAACATGGGCGCATTCCACCAGCGGCTCTGCGGCCAGCCACGCCAACTGGTCAGGGCAGCAGTGCCGGCACCGGTGAACGCCAGGGCAAACGAGCCCTTCATGGGGTTCTGCGAAGGCAGACTGGGATGGCTCATGAAGATGCCGGAGAGGTTCTCTTCCGAGCGCACCTCGTTCTGCCGTTCGTCGCGCTGCAGCCGGGCGACATCACCGCTTTGGGGAACCACCTTGGCAGGATTCTCAATCGAGAACGCGATGGAAACCTTCGCCTCGACCTTGCCGGGATTCGTCACGTGATAGCGCAGGATGGCGGCGGGAAGGCCGGAGTCGTCGGGGTCGAGTGGGATGAAGGGCGAAAAGGCGTCCAGGGAAACATTCACTGGAAGCTGGTTGTCTGCGAAGTCGACGTGGGCCAGCGGGTATTCACCAGTGAAGCGAGCGGAGGCCAAGCGTGAGAGTCCGGGTACGTTATTGGCGCCGAGCCCGTCGGCACCTTCATAGGGAGGCAGGATACGGGCTTCGAGCACGCGAGCGATTGGTTTTGCGTCGCCGGCCTGCGCCCAGATGGATGGGAATGCGTACGATACCGAGAACCCTTTGTTGGCCCGGTTGAAGATCTCCCACTCGCGCAACTGGCCGCGGCCGCCGAGGCTGAGACTGCCCGCACCGACGCCTCCCAAAGGAAAGGCGATCTCTTTCAAATGACGGCCTTCGAACACGCGCGGATAGGCGATGTTTGATTCTTTGGGATGAGGCTGAGCCGGCGGCGCAGCTGCCTTCACCGGTTTCTTGGCTTGTGCTTCTGCGTGTAGCGGGTTCACGGCTGCACCCGACGCAGCGCCGACCGCTATGGCGGCCTGGCGCAAAAAGGACCGACGCCCGGAACCTGAATCTTTACCCATGACTGTTACTGTACGTCGAGGCGGGTCCGAGGTCCAAGCGGCGGAGGCGGAATGGGTGGAAATCGGGCTGGGTAGGGATGGAAAGCCAGGGGCTACTCGAACGTAAACTCCGGCAACTCGCGCGACTCGGGATTGTAGTCGCAATAGCGAATCCACGTCGGACGCACTTTGAAATAGACGATTCCGGGCCATACTTCGCGTGAGCGGCCATCGGGGTATCGTTCGAAGTAGAGCGACTTGTATAGTTGGAGTTCGTCGCCGACCGGTTCCTCGGCCACGCCTTCGTACTGCAGCGTGATCTCGCCTTTCCAGCCAATGACGAAGGAGATGGAGGGGTTCTCTTTCAGGTTGGTGTATTTGCGCGAACTGCGGACGGTATCGAAGATGAGTTCGAGCTCGGGCGTGACGGCGACCACAACCAGAGCAGATTCCGAAGTGAGCGACGGCGAAACGGTCGCCATCACGGCCAGATCGTGCTGCCGGATGAACTCGTATAGATCTTGTTTCGTCATCGCCAAGACAGGCCGGTCTAGTGATCGAGGGCTTCGGGCTCTATGCCAATCCCGCTTTCGCCCGCAGCCTTCTTTTCCCAATACTTTCGAACCCACGCCTCCCAGCTTTTTCCGGCTGCTGTATCACGGCCCGTAAACGCCAGCCCGGCGATGTCGCAATAGGGAATGGTGATTTTCTGGTGAGAGTCTTTCGGGATCACGCGAACGACCGACTGCGCGAGCGTGCCGGCATGGCGGCGATCGAAGATATAACCTTCAACGGTCGAGCCGTCCTTGCGAGCGATGGTGACATCGCCGCGATAGTCAAAGGCGGTTTCAAGCGCGGCGAGCAGATCCTGCTCACTGGCCAGTTCAGGCACCCATCCTTCAACCGCCGCGTGGGCAGCTCCCGGAGCGACTTCGAGCGATTCGGGATCGAGAATGGCGGAAGCCGGCTTAGATTCGCTCATGCGGTGGTCTCCTCGAGTTCCTTGGAGCCAGATTCCCCGGCAGCGTTCTCGATGCGCACCAGCGGATTATAGCTATGGACCGGTCGCGTATGCTCATTCAGCATGGCTAGAGCTTCGGCATCCTGATGCTTGTTGAAGAGCATCGACCGGACGGTGCGAACCAAGCCGCCGATTGAGCCGAACGTGTCGTTCACGGCCGAGGCTTCATAGCCACTATGAACCATGCAGTTGGCGCATTTGGGGTTCCCCGACTCCGTGCCGTAGTTGTGCCAGGCGGTGCTCTCCATCAACTCAGCGAACGTGTCGGCATACCCATCCTGCAGCAGGTAACAGGGCTTCTGCCAGCCGAAAATGTTGTAGGTAGGCATGCCCCAGGGCGTGCAGGGATAGTCGCGTTTGCCCATTAGGAATTCGAGGAACAACGGCGACTGGTTGAAGCGCCAGGAGGACTTCCGATTGGCCAGCATCGCTCGAAACAGACGGCGGGTGCGAGCGCGGCCAAGGAAGTGCCTCTGGTCGGGCGCTTTGTCATAGGAGTAGCCCGGCGAGAGCATCATACCCTCCACGCCGAGATCCATCATTTCGTCGAAGAAGGCGCGGACGCTCTTTGGGTCGGCGCCATCGAAGAGCGTGGTGTTAGTAGTGACACGGAAGCCACGATCGAGCGCTGCCTTGATGCCGTCGAGGGCAATCTCGTAGCCACCTTCGCGGCAGACCGAGAAGTCGTGGTGATCGCGCTGGCCGTCCACGTGAACGGAGAAGGTTAGATACTTGCTGGGCTGGAACAGGTGCAGCTTCTCTTTCAAGAGCAGCGCATTGGTGCAGAGGTAGATGTACTTCTTGCGCGCCACCAGGCCCGCGACGATCTCACCAATCTGGGGATGCATGAGCGGCTCGCCGCCCGGGATGGAGACCATGGGAGCGCCGCACTCGTCGACTGCCTTGAAACATTCTTCGGGCGAGAGATCGGTCTTCAGGATGTGGGCAGGGTACTGGATCTTGCCGCAGCCGGCGCACGCCAGGTTGCAACGGAAGAGCGGCTCGAGCATGAGGACGAGCGGATACTGCTTGCGTCCTTTGAGCCGCTGTGCCAGCACGTAGCTGGCAACGGTCCACATCTGGGATACCGGAACACCCATTCAGCACCTACACGAAGAAAGTCTAGAGGCGCGGCAAATTGCGAACGCGAACTCTTATTCGCTTTTTATCACCTCCGGTGGCATACTGTCAAGTGAAGTGCAGGACTCGACGCCAACGCAAGGGATGGGGCAATCGCCGGCAGGCGCCGACGGACCCCATCTGCGCGCCACTCGCCGGTCACCGGTCCAGGAGCGCAGTCATGAGACGGTGCAGCGGGTGTTAGACGCGGCGGCGCGGCTGCTCGGGAAGATGGCGCCTGAGGCCATCACGACGAACCGCATTGCCGCGGAGGCGGGCGTGTCGGTGGGCGGCTTATACCGGTTCTTTCCCGACAAGCAATCGATTATTGACGAGATCGCGGTGCGGCGGCAGAAGGAGTTCGAACAGTACATCGCCGGGCGATTCATGGAAGACCTGCCTTCCGACGGGCCGGCGTTCTTCAACGGCATCATCGACGCATACGTGGGGTTCCTGGACGCACATGCGGATTTCCGGACGCTCGCGCTCGGACACTACATCAGCCTGGAGACACGGAAGCGCGAGGCGCAGCCGGACGTAGGCACAGCCGCTATGCTCAAGCAGTTCATGGTGCACTACCTGGGCATGGAAGATTCCGAGGAACTGAGCCTCAAGTTGCGCATCACGGTGGAAGTGGGTGAGCGGCTCTTGTCGTTCGCTTATGAGCAGCCATCGCTCGAAGAACGCGCGAAGGTGATCGCGCAGTTGAAGACAATGCTGGCGGGGTATTTGTTCAACCGATCCAAGGTTGATGCAGGGTCCCAAGTTGGGTAGGATCAGTCAAGCGATATACATGCCGGAACCTCATCTGCTGGGCATCATCATCAGTTACAGTCATAGCCACTACGATGCCGAGTCGAAGGACCGGCTTTTAACTCATCTTGCGGCTCTGGAGGCCGTGGCTCCCGTCAAGATCTGGACCGATGCCGAAATCCCGGCGGGACGGGACTGGGAACTCGCGATCGATCAAGCACTGAACGCAGCGGTAGCTGCCCTTTTGCTGGTGAGCCCCGACTACTTAGCCTCCAGCTTCGTTCGCAGCAAGGAAGTCCCCCTGATCCTGGCGCGACATCAGAATGACGGTCTGATCGTATTTCCAATCCTCCTGAGGCCCTGCGTGTGGAAGCTGGTTCCATGGCTGCATAGGATGCAAATGTTGCCGAAGGATGCTGAGCCCGCATGGCGGGAGGACGGGCGGTATGCCGACGGCGAGTTTGCCTTCATCGTTCAAAAGCTATGGTCCGACATTGCTGCTCAAAAGGCGCTACGCACAGCTGCGCAACGAAATGAAGTGAGGGCGTGCATCGAACGGAAACAAGCGAGTCTCCAGGCCGAACTGAACCAGGCTCGTGAGGACTGGTTGGCGGCCAGATCGTCAGTGGGTGAAGAGTGGTTCACCCGAAACCTCGAGGGCCAAGCAATTAGGCTGCATTCACCAGAAACTCTCGATGCGATCACCCGGAATTCTGCCGCGTTGAAAGGGAAACTGGCCGATATCAACAGGGGATTCGAGGACCTACTCAACAGTTGACCGGGCATTCCGGCTGTCCGCCTGCCTATTTGAAACCTCCGATCATCCCGCCGCGCGCGCTTGACATTCGCTAGCATTGAGTTCGATGCGATTACGATTTGCACTGCCCGGCTTACTGGTGCTTGTCCTTCCGGCCTTACTTCCCGCTGCCGTAACAGCTGTTCACGTCATCGACCGGGCCGACGTTCTGAACGGTAAGCCGTTTGGGAAAACCGGGCCCTATGAAGCGATTCGTGCGCGGGTGGAGTTTGCCGTCGACCCCAAGCTGCCGGCGAATCGCATCATCGCCGATATCGATCTGGCGCCTAAGGACGATCAGGGGCTGGTAGAGTTTTCAGCCGACTTGTACGTTCTGAAACCGCGCGATCCGAAGACGGGGAACGGAACGGCGTTGGTCGAGATCTCCAATCGCGGCGGCAAGGGACTGCTCGGCACATTTGATTTCGCACGTGGACCGCTCAAACTGGATTCGCCGGACGCATTTGGAGACGGCTTCCTCTTGGAGCAGGGGTACACGCTGGTTTGGATCGGTTGGGAATTCGACGTGCCGCCGGGCGAGGATTTGATG
>JBAUOG010000073.1:0-4426 GCA_049579625.1 Bryobacteraceae bacterium | reverse complement strand
GAAGCGGCCCAGCTCGCGTGGCATCCGCTCCTGTTGCCCAGCACAAGCGTCATTTGCTGGCGCTCGCCCTGGCCACGCCGGTAAACACAATCGCCGGGAGCATGGAGCCGAGTCATAAGTGGCGGGTACTTTCAAGCTGCGGGAAGACCGCTGCCGGCCACGGCCGAAGGGAGGCCGGCGTCCACAAGCCAGGGCAACACGACGGACGCGACCGCCACTTGGTGGAGCGAGGTAGTCGGCTGAGATGAATTCACGGTCGGCGATGGACCCCAGCCGGGCGCAGCAAGAGGGCCTGGTCCGCGGCATGACAATGGACATGTTTTGGGGAAGGTCAGGGGCTCGTTGGGAGCTTCCCGGCGATTCGGCCAACCGCTCCCATGGTGAAGACCGACAATCCACTCACCTTTCCCAATCAGCGCGTCTGGTTCCATTCGCGGCTGGTTCCGCTGGATGGCGCGGCGACACTTCATCCTAAATAATCAGGCGAGCGAACCAGCCGGACATCCGCTACCCGCTCAGCCTCGGCGATCGTCTCCTGATAGAGACGCTCTACTCAGCCGGCTGCACCGCCTTGAACTAGCCAACCAAAAGCCGTTCGATCCGGAAAACCGAACGCGCAGCGCGGACCATCCGCCAGGACAAGGGAAACAAGGGCAAGGTTAATCCCGAGCGGCAACGACCCCGCGGCATGGATCGACAAGTACCTCCGGGCCAGGCTGCATCCCGTGGTGGGCCGGGACGATTGGACCCTTCTCCTCTGCAATGCCGGCGAACCGTCCAGCCTCCACCACCTGAGGGATCCGATGCGGGTTGCTCGATCAATGCGGCGAAGATTGGCAATCGCGGCGCTTGCTATCTGTTTCTACACACTTTGCCGATACCCATGCTCGAGCGTGTCGCCGACATCGCTACATCCAGCAGATGCCTCTGGCAACGCCGGCCTGAAGACGACACCGATCTGCTTGCCGCACTGTAGACCGAGGCCGAGCAAGACAGGAGGACGAATAGACGCTATGATCGAAGCGATGGCCACGCTCCGCATGACCGAAGCCGAACGCGCGCGCGACATCCATGCCGTTCTGGCTAACGTCCAGGAGGGTGCCGAGATCGTGGTTGAGCAGGATCACCACCCGGTAGCGGTCATTCGTTCGCCTCTCCCCAAGGGCCGGTTGTTGTCCGACCGCGCTGTCTTCCATCACCGTTGCCCGAACTGGTGCATGGGATCCACCGGGCGAACACGGAGGATCGAAGGAGGCGCCGCCGGGCGTTCCTCGATGATCTGAAAGCAACCGTACCGGTCTACCCGATCACGGATAATACCGCCGAGTTGGTAGGTAAGATCAGCGGGGAGTCGTCGTTCAAAGGCGTAAAATCCCTTTCGATGATCTGCTGATCGGGACCTGTGCCCTGGAAGCAGCGATCGTGATCCGTCTGCGTCAAAACACGAAAAATAGTAAATGTTTGGGTGTGCGCGCATGACATACGGTCTTTTGGTGTGAGGGAGTTGTTGGAGCCACCCGCCGGGATCGAACCGGCGCCTGCTGATTACGAAATTCCGGGTCTGGCG
Source organism: Bryobacteraceae bacterium (assembly GCA_049579625.1). Taxonomy (GTDB): domain Bacteria; phylum Acidobacteriota; class Terriglobia; order Bryobacterales; family Bryobacteraceae; genus CAJCIT01. Next base: position 2,859 of record JBAUOG010000073.1, on the reverse strand, counting down.
GGATGTGGTTGATTTTGGGTTCGGCGCGATAGCTGCGATGTCGGCGGATTTGGCGTGGTTGGCCTGTGTTGAATCCGATTCTGAATCCGAGTTCTCGCGAGGCACAGACGCCTCGCGCTCCGAAAACTCCTATACTGGAGATATGGAGCGAAGCGAATACATCGAGCAGCGCAACGGCGGATTCTACGTCGCCGGCACGCGTGTCTCCCTGGACTCCATCGTCTATTCTTTCAAAAGCGGGGACTCGCCGGAGACCATTCGCCAGAACTTCTCTTCTCTCAGCCTGGAGCAGGTGTACGGGGCTATTGCTTTCTATCTAGCTCGCGAGCAAGAGGTCGACGCCAACATCCGCGAAGGTGAAGCGGAGATCGACCGCTCGGTCCCGCCTTTGAGCGAAAGCCGCCCCGCACTGTATGCACGCCTTGAGCGCGCCCGCCACGAAATTGCTTCACAGGATTTGGCCAAGCATTGAGCATCCGTTTTCAGGCGGATAACGACCTGAAGAGGATCATCGTCGACGCGACCCTGCGCCACGAGCCCCGGATCGATTTTCAAACCGCCCAAGCCGCCCGTCTAGACGATCTTGACGACGAAGCGGTTCTGCGCCTTGCGGCATCGCAGTCCCGAATTCTCGTAAGCCACGACAAGCGGACCATGCCGCGGGCTCTTGCGACGTTCGTCGCGTCAGGCGGCACAAGTCCGGGTGTGCTGCTCGTCATCCCGCAGCACCCGCCGATCCGCGAGGTAGTTGAGGCATTGATTCTGATTTGGGCAGATGACAGAGCAAGCGATTGGAACAATCTGATAGCCAAAATCCCGTTTTGACCCGATCTGAGTCAGCGCGGCGCGACAGTTCGTCGTCATCAATGAGTCGGGCGAATATCCAACCTGAGGTTCCCAACTGCCACTCTCTTTACCCATGCTGAGCTAATACCAAATCCATGATTCGTCCTGAGGAGCTGCATCAAGCAGCGATCGTGATCTGTCCGCATAAAAACACGAAAGATAGTAAATGTTCGAGCTTGCGCGTATGACATACATCCATTAGACTGTCCTACGTGACCGAAGCCCTCCAGCAGCAGCCTCAGAACCTGACCCTTTCGCTCCGCATCAGCGAGGCGTTGCGCAATCGGCTCGAGGATCTCAGAAAGCTAACCGCCTCGCGGAAGGGGGACAACGTCTCGACCTCGGAGATCGCCAAGCGGCTGCTCGAAGCCGCTCATCACGAGCGGATGGAAGTCGTGGAACTGTTGGGCAAGGCGACGGAATCGTTGTTGGAGATTCGCAGAAAGAGCGAGGCCGGACAAATGCTGTCACGGGCGCAGTGGACCCTGCTCGCCTACTACGTGCAGCGAGGCTCGGAGGGCTTTTCGAAGACCCCTCCTTCACGCGAGTCATTCATCGGAATCCTCAAGGCGTTCAGTGCGGTGTACCAGCTGAGCAACAAGCGATCGAGATACGACGGGGAATACTTCAGCAACCTCGGTCCGGACTCCTGGCCGGAACGGCCGCTGGGTTCGGGCCCGATTGCACCGGAAGTGGTCCGGGAAGCGACCGCAAAGTTGCTTCAGCGTCTCGAGGATCCAGCGAGCCGGTGTGGGCCGCCGATCACGGCAGGACGGAATCTGTACCTGTTCCTCGAGGACACCGAAAAAACCTGCAGTGTCGCAGAGCTCAATCAGGCGCTGGCTCCTTTTCTCCGTGTGCTTTGGCGCGTGGCCGCGCGCGGGCATTACGCCGCGGCGCGCGAGCCTATCCGCGCCAGCGGCCAGACATTCTTTCGCCCACCGATCCCGACACTTCACGAGAACGGTTTCACGTTGGCGTTTTCGCTTGGTATGGACGGCGAGCTGTCGATGCTGCTGTGCCTGCCAGGGACGCGCGGCCCGGCTTATCCCTTGGCGCCGTACCCGATGATCGCCGAGTTTCGTTCCATGCTGCGTGCGTTCCCTGAGCCGAGACCACAACAGATCTGGGATGGCGAACGGTTGTTCGCGTTCACCACGCAGGCCTACACACGGGGGGAGCCGATTGATTGCTGGTTTCGCGCCAAAGACAACGGGATCACGGTGGGTCTTTCGAGCGAGGAGTGGAAGACCGTGCGTGAGCTGTTCCGGCGCGGCTGGGAGATGCCGGAGGTGAAGGTGGCCTGGGAGGCGTTGAGTCTGGAATATGGAGAGATGTGATGGGCAAGGCTGCATTGCGAACCAGATCGGTCGGCACGAAGGTGACCGAGGAAGAGTATGGACGGCTCGAAGCGCTGGCTGGCGACGCCAGCGTGAGCCTCAGCGAGTGTGTGCGCTCGATCCTGCGGGAGCGATTGGAGCGGGCAGGGTCGGCGGAGCGGGAACACATGGTGCTCGCCGAACTGCTGGCGCTCCGCACGATTCTGGTGAACCTGCTGCTCGCCAGCGCGAAGAAAGAGGCAACGAGCGCAGCCGAGCTGAGGGCTCTCATCGAGCGAGCCGATGCCGGCAAGTGGGAGCGAGCACGCCAGGCTGTGGCGCAGCCGCGGGCCGCATCGCCGGGCGGCGACTGGGTGCCGGAGTTCTCCGTTGGAGGGAAGGACGCCGGAATAGGAGTAAAGGACAAGGTGTTTTGATGCTGACGTTCAAAGAACGCTGGAATCTGAGCCAGACTCCGAGGCCACTTTGGACGACCGGAGCCGTGCTCGCCGCCGCAATCATGTTCGTGCTCTTGGTCGGCCTCGATTACTCGCGCAACTGGTCGGCGGTTGAGAAATTCTATCTAGCGTCGTACGCCAGAACGTGGATGGCGATGTGGCCGGAGGATGCCTCGCGATATCCGCTGCTCGAAGTGGCCACCGGCAAAGGCAAAGTGCGGTTGGCGCGCTTCGAC
>JBAUOG010000072.1:0-11327 GCA_049579625.1 Bryobacteraceae bacterium | reverse complement strand
GAGTTTCCGTGGGAGACCTTATGATTAAAGACCAAGGTGAATTGATCCCTAGAACGCAATGACCAAGAACTTAGCCCGATCCGGTTTAACATCGCTACTTTTGCCGCTATTGGCGGTGTTTCTCGCTGGAGCGCAGGACGCTCCACATCCGGCCAATTCCGCGCCGCTTCCGCCGCTTCCCGCTCCGCTGGGAGTGCCAAAGGCCGGGCCGGCGACTGATGCTCCGTACGCTCCGACAGCGATCTTGCCGGGCGGCGTGGTGGTTGCTCTTTATCCGCCTGGCTCGCCTTATCTCAACCAATCGCGCGTTCACGAGGCAGAGCAATACAACATGAGCCAAGCGGCGCCGGGGCGCATCAACAGCATCGTCAACATTCACAACCCTTCCATTGAGGTGCACACTGTTGAGCGCAGCCTGAATACCGGGGCGGCGGTGATTCTGGTGGCGGGCGGCGGCCATAACTCGCTGAACGTCGGCAGCGAGAGCGCGGACTTCGTGCCGTTCTTCTATAACTACGGGGTCAATACCATCATTCTGCGAAGCCGGCTGCGGCGGGACGGGTATAACCCTCAGACCGATGAAGTGAACGACGCCGAACAGGCCATCCGGATGGTGCGCGCATATGCCAAGGAGTGGAAGATCGATCCGAACAAGATCGGCATCATGGGCTTTTCGGCGGGCGCGGAGTTGGCGGCCGCGGCGGCGGTGTTGTATGACGACTTCAGCAGGAAGAACAGCGACCCCAGCGATCCGCTGGCCGCTATTTCCGCACGGCCCGACTTCGTGGGCATCATTTACCCGGGCCCTTCACCGTTTGCCAAGAACCGCACGGCGCCACCGATTCCGCGCAATGTTCCGCCCGCGTTCCTGGTGTGCGGCGGGTCTGGTGACCGGGTCCACGCCATCTGGGCGATGGATTACTTCTCCGCGATGCTGGCGGCCGGCGTGCCAAATATTGAGATGCACATTTACGGCAACGGGCGTCACCCGGGCGATGCGTTGCCAGATGGCGGCCATATGACGGGCGGATTGACGGACCGGAATGACACGCCGTTCGGCACCTGGCAATTCCGGTTCATGGACTGGTTCCGCGATCTCGGGTTCCTGCAGAAGCCCGGCGTCGAGACGAAAGCGGCGAAGGATAGTGCTGCGTTTGTCAGCGAGCCTGCGCGAACACGGTGACGAATCGCAACATTGGTGGATCCGGTCGAGGGCGACCGGCCCCACTTCCAGAAACGGTGGCCTAGAGTAGTCTTATGTCAATCAAAAGTCGAGAGGTCCGTCTGGCAAGCCGACCGAAGGGCGAGCCGGTCGCCGAGAATTTCCAGTTGGCCGAAGCCGAGATAGGCGACCCGCAAACGGGTGAGGTGCTGGTGCGCAACCAGTACATCTCCGTTGACCCGTACATGCGCGGGCGGATGAATGAGGCCAAGTCCTACGTTCCGGCGTTCGAGCTGGGGAAGGCGATGACGGGCGGGGCAGTAGGGCGCGTGGTTCAATCCAAGGAGCCGACGCTTCCGGTGGGCACGTACGTGATGAGCATGTACGGCTGGCGGGAGGCATTCGTTGCGCCGGCTGTGGCGCTGCAACGCGTGGATGCGAGCCTGGCGCCGCCCTCCGCGTTCCTCGGGACGCTGGGGGTCACCGGCATGACGGCCTGGGTGGGGTTGTTCAAGATCGCTGGGCTGAAGGACGGCGAGACGGTTTTTGTGTCGGGCGGGGCGGGGGCAGTGGGGAGTATTGCGTGCCAGCTTGCCAAGTTGCATGGCTGCCGCGTAATTGCCAGCGCCGGTGCAGCGGACAAGATTGCATTTCTCAAAGATGTGTTGAAGGTGGATTACGCTTTCAACTACAGCGACGGCGACCCCGTCGAACACCTGAAGCAAGGGGCTCCTGGCGGGATCGACGTGTATTTTGACAACACTGGCGGCCCTCAGCTGGAAGCGTCGTTGTCCGGCTTGCGGGAGCGTGGACGCATCGCCATGTGCGGGGCTATTGCGGGCTACAACACGCCAGTGCCGGGGCCGAGGAACCTTCCGCTTGTGATTGGGAAACGATTGCGGATAGAGGGGTTCATTGTTTCGGACTACATGAAGGACCTGGGACAGTTCCTGGCGGAGGCGGCGCCCGCGCTCAAAGCGGGCAAGCTAGTAAACCGGGAGACGGTGGTGGAAGGTCTGGAGAATGCCCCGGAAGCATTTATGTCACTCCTGCGGAGCGGAGATGGGCACATGGGGAAGATGGTGGTGAAGGTGGGGTAGGGAAGGTCCGCTTGCTTGCTCCGAGGCGGAGAGCGACGCGCGCGGTTGCTCAGAGAAAGGGTGTTGTTGATCTGGGGACAGGCTCGCTGTGTCCACGCGGCGACGGGCGTCGGCGACAAGATTCGGAGATGTGAGCGCGCCTTGGGACACAGGGGCCTGTCCCGGGTCGGCATCCAGAACACCGAGCTAGTGGTTTCGCTGGGCGCGGAGGAAGCCGATGAGGAATTGGTCGCGACGGGCTTTCGCTTCGCCGGCGCTGCGGTCGGTCCAGTCGAAAAATCCCTTACCGGTTTTGACGCCGAGGTCTCCTCGAGCAACCAACTCACGGAGATAGGGCGGCGGGTCAGGCGAGCGGTACAGGTCCTGGCTGACGTAGGCATTCACAGCTAGGGTCAGGTCGAGGCCCACGTTGTCCTGGTGCGTCAGCAAGCCGTAAGCAGGGAAGCGCAGGCCCAAGCCATTCTGGATCGCCAAGTCTATATCCTCGGCTGTGGCGATTCCTTCCGCGATCATGTACGCAGCTTCGCGGATCATGGCCACTTGCAGGCGGTTGCCGAGCTGGCCGGGTCGATCTTTCCTCACCATAACGGGGACTTTCCCGCATGCCGCCAGGAGCGTACGCAGGTCGTCTGCAACCAGTGGGTCCGTGTCGTCGCTGCAGACGATTTCGACCAGTGGGACCAGCAGCGGCGGGTTCCAGAAGTGAGCCGTCATGATACGGTCCCTGTGTTGGCAGCGGCTCGCGATCTGAGTAATGCTCAGGCTGGATGTGTTGGAGGCCAGGATCGCGGTTGGGGGACTGATGCGATCGAGTTGCTCGAAGAGGGACTGCTTGTAAAGCAAGTCTTCCGGACCTGATTCAATTACGAGGTCCGCGCTGCCGGCCGCTTGTTCCAGGGCCGTGGAAGCAGAGAGGCGAGCAAGGGCATGGTCCACGGTTTCGGCGTCGGCGAGTTGATTGCTTATGAGAACGGCAGCTTGGTCGCGGACGCTCGTCAGACCGCGAGCGGCACCTTCGGCGGTGCGGCTCACCAAGGTGGTGGAGACTCCTCCAAGCGCGAGCACCAAGCCGATGCCTGGCCCCATCATTCCGGTACCAATGACTACGGCTTTGCTAATCGGAGCGGAGAGCATGTTAGCGGAATTGTAACTTGCTCCGCCACAAGCGGAACTGATTTGGCGATGGACTATACTTTATGGAGAGTCTCTCAGCACCTCGGTGCATGTAAATTTTACCGATTTGAGGCGTTTTAGTATTACGAATTACACAACTTCCTTGACACTATGAAATTCGGGAGGTATGCTAAACCTTCGTTAATAAACGCCCCGGAGAGTCAACAACCGGCAAGGGGGAAAGCCGGCGACGCTCTGGAGAGGAAGCTGATGAATCAGCAGTATTTTGTAGTTGATTTTGCACACTCTATTCACGGGCGCGTAAAGCGGATTCAGTTTTCCCAACGGGCGCTTTATTATTTGGCGGGCAGCATCGCGCTGCTGGCCTTCGTAATCTTCATTGCGTTATCCAGCTACCTTCGGATGAGCTGGAAAGTAGCCAATTACAACGCTCTGAGGACAGATTTCGAACAGCTGCGCGGACGCTACCAGGAACTGCAACGGGTTTCGAAACAACGGACCGAGCAGGTTGCGACGCTGCAAACACTAGCCAGTGAAGTCTCGATCGCCTACGGCTTCAGTCAAGCGACTTCGACTGCGGCGGTTCTGGCAACTGCCAATCCTCTGAACCCGTCCGTGCAAGAGAGCATTGAAGAGTTCAACTTTCTGAAGTCCGCTACGTATTCCCACATATTCCATCAGTACCCCAAGAGCTGGCAGGTGAATACGCAGCCGAGTCTGTGGCCTGTGCTCGGGATCGTACGCAGCAGTTTTGGCAGCCGGGCCGATCCGTTTTCGGGGGAGGGGAACTTCCACACCGGCATTGACCTCCAGGCGTCTTCGGGTACTCCTGTGCACGTGACTGCCGATGGAGTGGTGTCGCGAACGGAGTGGGGCGACCGGTATGGCCGGCTCCTGATCGTAGACCATGGCAACGGGGTTCAGACCTGGTACGCGCACCTCTCGAAGTTCAGCGTCGTGCCCGGGCAGGAAGTGCGTCGAGGCCAAGTTGTGGCGCTCTCGGGCGGCACTGGAAGAGTTACGTCACCTCACTTACACTACGAAGTACGGCTTGGCGGAACGCCAGTGAATCCGTACAAGTATCTGTCGAAGTCGGCGATCACGATGCCCACACAGCCCGCGCGCAGCGACCTGGGTTTCTAAAACGGTCTGCAGGGGCTCGTATCACGATCTATCGACCTTCCGAAGCGTTGCGGTTGGTCCGCTTGCTTTGCTCCGCGGCGGAGCGGCGAAGGATCCTGCTTCGGTCCTTGTGACAATAGAGTTTGATGACGCGACGAGAACTGCTTTGCGCCTTGCCGTTTAGTTCCGCCGCGTTCGCATTCCAAACGAAACAAAATCAGCCCCGCGCAAGCAAGGGCCGGAATAAACTGCCGCCGTCGTTGGGCGAGTTTGTCGCCATGGTCGACCCGGTGACCGAGAACCTGGTTATCCGGCTGACCAACCCGACCTACACCAGCATCAACCCATCCCCCCAGAACCACCACATTTCGTCGAAGTCACGTTTTGTGCTCTACGGCAGCGACCGCATGGGCACCATGTGTCCGTACCATCTCGACCTCAAGACCGCAGTGGCGCGGCAGTTGGCTGATACTAAGGCGTTTCGTCCCGACACGCTGGCGATGGACCTGGAGGAGCGCAACTGCTTCTTCGTGGATGGCGAGGCCTTGCAGCAGGTGAACCTTGGCAATCTGAAAGCACGAACGCTGGCCGAGGACGTTACGGACTTCCACATGAACGGCAGCGGAAACACCCTGGTGGTGGTTCGGCGAGGGAAACTGGAGCGGTTGAACGGGGACCGCGGAACAGTTCTGGTTGACAACGTGACGACGCGGGGAATCGTGAGTCCGGCCGGCAACCAGGTTTGTTTCGCCCGCGAAGGTGGTGCTTCGGGGACGTCGCTGTGGCGGGTGGCGACCGAAGGTGGCGAGCCGGTCCTGTTGGCGCAAGGAGCGGTTTCCTGCCCATTCTGGAACTCGGATAGCGGGTCGTTGTTATTCCTGCGCCAGACCCAAGGCGATCGAGGCACGTTGACACTGGTGCGGGAGGTTTCTCTGGATGGCCGGGATGAGGGTACTGTGGCGCCGACCAGCCAGTTCATCTCATTCGCCCCCAACACGGACGGTACGGTGTTTGTCGGGGCGAGCCGAAGCAAGGCGCAGCCGACCGTGGTCCTGCTGGTGCGGAGCGTGCGCCGGGAAATGACGCTGTGCGAACACCATTCCAGCCACCCGGACATGGTGCGGCCCGTGTTTTCTCCCAATAGCCGGCGGGTGTATTTTGCGAGCGACCGGCACGGGAAGCAGGCGCTTTATGTGGTGAACGTAGAACTCCTGGTGGAACCGACGGAAGGCTCTTAGGAGACAACTCGCGTTGCCCCCGGTTAGGATCAAGCGCGCCTACTCCGCCTTGCTTGATTCGCGGGCCTGGAGGAATGAGGCGACGTTGCTCTTGTCAATGAGCGTGGCGCCGGTGTCCACAAAGCCGGGCAGCACCGAGAACGGATCCTGGCCGAAGTTGCCGTCCAGGGTCTTGGGCGGGTTGTGGTGAACCTGGTCCAGCATCTGCAAGCCGACGTAGGACATGGTCCACGGCTTCTGAGCGATGGTCGCCGCAATGAGGCCCTGCTGGATCCACTTTACGGTCTCGTCGTTGGTATCGAAGGCGATGATGATCTTGTCGGTGATCTTGGCTCGGCTAATGACTTCAGCCACTTCCTGGCCAGCCGAGGCTTCCAGGCAGATAAAAGCGTCAACCGGCTCCTTCTTATTGGCGAGGATCTCCTGGGTTGAATCGAATGCGACCCGTGGATCGCCCTTGAAGTCGAGAACCTTAGTGATCTTGATACCCGGATGTTCAGAGAGCACATCTTTGTAGCCCTTCAGCCGTTCTTCGAGATTGGCCTGTCCTGGCATGGTGTAGACAACTACGTTGCCTTTGCTCTTCATCAGCTCGGCGAGACGCCGGCCGCCCATGCGGCCCGCTTCGTAGTTGTTGGTGCCCACAAAAAAGAGACGCTTGCTGGCAGGTGAATCCGCATCGACCGTCACCACCGGGATTCCGGCAGTGATCGCCGCATCGATATCGCCCTTAAGCAGCGAGGCGTCAGCTGCGGAAAGCAGGATGCCGGAGGGTTTCGTCTTTACGATCTGTTGAAAAGTCTTCTGCTGTTCGGCTGGATCATAGGTGTCAGGCCCCACAAACTCGCCTTTCACCTTCATGGTCGAAATTCCGCGCATGAAGCCATGCTTGGCGGTTTCCCAGTAGGGCAGCTTAACGTTTGAGGCGACGAAGTAATACTTTTCGTCTCCCGCGTGTTGAGAACCTGCGCAGCTCAGTAGAGGGAGGAGGGCAACGGGCAGAGCGCACGAGCGGACAAACTGTTTAATCGTCATAACGCCTCATTTAATCATCGTGGAGTTTGTACGGCAAGCTGAATATATCAGAGTGCCCGCAGACGGGATGAAATGGGGAGGGCCTTGACTGGTCTTTGTCGATCCGGCGAGGCGTGACAGGACGCTGGATACTTTTTGTAGCCAGATGGTTGAGCAGGTGTTGTCGGGCGTCTGCCGCGGCCGGGGCGGTTCAGGCTTGATTCTGCTTGACGCAGTACTGATCGAACGCCTCAATGAGGAGCCTGGCGATCTCCGGCGCCTGGCGAGTCTCAATATCGTGCCGGTGGAGCATGAAAACCGGTTTGCCGTCCCGGAACAGCGCCATGGAGGGTGAAGAGGGTGGGATGGGCGCCAGTTTTTCGCGAACCCGAGCCACCGCATCCACATCGCCACCGGCGAAAACCGTAGCCGCCACATCGGGACGAGTCGAATGCTGGAGAGCCAAGCCGACGGCAGGTCTCGCCTTGCCGGCCGCACAACCGCAAACTGAGTTAATGACCATCAGGACGGAGCCGCTATTGGGAGCGAGGGTCCGGTCGACCTCCTCCCGAGTCCGGGTTTCCTTGACGCCGTACTGGGTCAGGTCTTCGCGCATGATGGCAATGAGTTGTTCAGGGTATCGCACTGGCTTCTCCGCTTGAAACAGGATTAAGTTCTATTGTGACGCATCGCTTTTGAGGATTGCGTACAGGCGGAACCGACATCTGGTCCCTAGGATGTCTTTGGTTCCGCATTGCGGAGTTCCTGAGCCTTCTCTTCCGGGCGCGTGTCGGCCAGAAAAGTCCCAAACCCGGTTTCGATGCTGGCCAGGTATTTGAGCTTGGTTGAACTACGTTGTATGGGTAGCAACTGTACGTGGAAGTGGTAGGGAGGTTCGGTTTGCTTGGGAGGCGCCTGCTTGACGGCCATCATCAACGGCATCAGGAAGCCGTACAAGTTATCCAGTTTTCGGCGCGAGACGCTGAGCGCTTCGGCGAGGTCGGCCTGTTCGGGTTCGGTCAAGTCGATCAACGAGCGCACGTGGCGGCGCGGGAAGATGGCGAGTTCGGAAGGAAAGCGTGCAGCAAATGGGACGAAGACGACAAAGGAGGCGTTGGCGAACACGATTCGCTCGTCTTGATCGATCTCTCCTTTGAGGACGTCACAGAACACGCAAGCCCCGGCATGCAATCGGGCATGGTTCTGCGAAGAGGAAAGCTCAGCCTGCATGATGGGGGGGATAAACGGCATGGCATAGATCTGGCCGTGCGGATGCGGCATGGTGACACCAATCGCTTCACCGCAATTCTCGAAGATCTCTATGGAAGCGACGTCGGGTATCGCAGATAACTCGGCCGTGCGAGAAGTCCAGAGGTGAACGATCTTATTCCAGCTTTCGACGGAGAGCTTTGAAGGCGCCAGATTGTGGTCGGGCGAATACAAGACCACATCGCATGCGCCGCGTGCTCCGGTGGTGGCGAAGAGGCCTCGATCCGCCGTGTACGCCTCGAACGGCGGCCCGTCGAAGGCGAAAGCAGGGAAGTCATTCGGATAGAGAAAGACGTCGTAATGGTCGGGCACGCTACCCGAACCGGGGCAGAAGGGGCACCAGTTGTCAGGCATCTGAGGGCGCCCTTGCCGGTGGGTGGATACCACGACCCACTGCTGCAGAATCGCATTCCAACGAAGTTGATGCATGTCACGATTATTGTAGTGCGAGGGGCAACGATGTGGCGCGCGCGAAAGGTAACGGCTCCGTTAGCATCCGCTTGCTGACGCACGCGGTTCACTGCTGTAGTTTTCACGGTCGGGTTGGCGAAGGGTCTAGTTCTTACCCAAGTTGATGCAAGCGACGCCGAGCACGATGACGCCCAGGCCGATTACCTTGGTCATGGTGACGGCTTCCTTGAAGAAGATGCGCGACCAGACCAGCGTCCAAATGTAGCTGAGCGAGATCATGGGGTAGAGAATGGTCAACTCGCCTTGCGCTACGCCCATCACGAAGAAGACCGAGGACAGCAGGTAGAGAGCGATACCGAAGGCGAGCGGATAGTTAGTGAGCAGACCCTTGAGGCCGGCGCCTTTGTGCTCCGCGCCGAGCTTCAGGAATACGGCGCCGAACGAGCCAATGAACGACGAGAAGAGCACCATGACGATGGAACTGACCGGGGTCGATTTCATCCGTCCACCTTCGTCTCGCGCCAACCCAGGATGGAAACTCCAGCGACAATCAGCGCGATTCCGATGCCTCGAAACCAGTTCATCTGTTCTCCCAGGACTGTGACCGACAAGATCGAGACCCAAACGTAGGTCAGAGCAATGATGGGGAAAAGCAACGACAACTCGCGGCCTTTCAACGCCGCGGCCATCAAGAGCGTGTTAACCCCGTACATTGCATAACCCACGAACAGCAGCGGATTCGTGATAATGCCGAAGGCGTAGCGGACGATTAGGGTTGGATCATGGATGACATCGGGAAGGGTCACGTGCAACTGCAGCGCTCCCGCGCCTTTCTTGATGAGCATTTGAGCCCCAGCGCCGATGATGGTGCAGAGGAAAACAAGCCAAAAGGAGCGCCTCGCGGCGGCTCGCTCATCCATGACAAGGCTTGGGCTAGAGACGGTATTCACTCAGGGGTATCCAAGGACGGTCCCTCTATTGTAGCGTTGAGGCTGCTGCCGTGTCCTGGCTTACAACAGATTGACAGGCAAGGAAAAACCGAAACCACCACCTCCGGGTGTCTCAATCCGGACCCGGTCGCCGGGTGTTACGGCAATGCGCGATTTGGCTGCCACCGGCGTTTCGCGGCGGTTCCGGATGTGGACAGCCTTGCCGGGTGCGCCGTCCTCGCCGCCCTGCAAGCCATACGGGGCATGCTCGCGGCGATCCGAGAGTAGAGTGGCGTCGGCGGCTGTCAGGAACTCGTATTCGCGCACAATGCCATCGCCGCCCCGGTGCCGGCCCAGACCTCCGGATGCCTTTCGAATGCGGTAACCGGTGATGCGGACCGGATAGAGGCGTTCAAACGCTTCAATCGGCGTGTTCCAGCTGTTGGTCATGTGGGTGTGGGTTGCGCTCAAGCCGCCGGCGAGGACCGAGGCGCCCATGCCACCCGCGATGGTTTCGTAGTAGGCGAAGGCGCGGTCCCTCCCGGGATCCCAGCCTCCGAACGTGAAATTGTTCATGGTGCCGGAACTCGCCGCCGGAATCGCTTCAGGTAGAGCTTGTGCGAGGGCGCCGAGGAGAACGTCGGTGATGCGTTGCGAGGTTTCAACATTGCCGGCGGCCATGGCGGCGGGCGGTCCGGCGTTAACGATGCTTCGAGCCGGCGCGACGATCTCCAGCTGACGAAAGAGGCCGGCTGTGAAAGGCACGTCGTCGCGGATGAGGCAACGGAAGACATAGGCGACGGCTGCGGTCGCGACGGCGAGGTTGGCATTCACCGGGCCCGCGGTTTGCGGCGACGAGCCGGCGAAGTCAATCCTGGCGTGGGCACCCTTGATGGAGATAGCGACGGCAATGCGTAGCGGCTGGTTGGTGAGGCCGTCGCTGTCCATAAAGTCTTCAGAGGTGTAGACACCGTCCGGAATGGCGCTGATGACGGCGCGCATGCGCTGCTCCGTGTAGTCGAGCAGGGCGGGGCCAAGCCGGGATATGGCGGCGCCACCCCAGGTTTGAAACAAGGCCTGCAGGCGGCGTTCACCTCGATCGAGTGACATGAGCTGGGCGACGATGTCGCCTCGGCGTTCATCCGGCGTCCTGACGTTTGCGGTGATGAGCCGCAAGAGGGCCTCGTCGGTTTCACCACGGGCGACCAACCGGATGGGCGGGATGCGAAGCCCCTCCTGGTAAATCTCGCGGGCGAGTCCCATGGAGCCAGGAGTCATGCCCCCGACGTCGGCATGATGGGCGCGGTTTGCCACGTAAAAATCGGCTTGCTTGCGATCCGAGCAGAAGACGCCCCGCACCGCGGTGATGTCGGGAAGGTGTGTACCGCCGCGAAATGGATCGTTGAGGATGACGACGTCGCCAGGGCTCAGGCGGAAATCCTCAAGTGCATACCGCACAGACATCGGCATAGCGCCGAGGTGCACAGGCATGTGATCGCCCATCGCGAGCGTCTGGCCATCGCGGTCATAGACGGCGCAGGAGTAATCGCGGCGCTCCTTGATATTCGACGAAAACGAAGTTCGACGGAGGACGATGCCCATTTCGTCGGCGATGGAGAGAAGAGCGTGGCGGAAGAGTTCGAGGTCAATGGGAGTGAGTTTGCGGCGGGAGGCTTTCGGGCTGGCCGGCGGGGGCATCCTTTACAGGGTATCGAGGTCTGGTTGCATTGGTTGATGAACAAGGCCGGAATCGGCTTGCTGACGCGCGCGGTTGCTCTGAAAATACTCGCTTGGGAGGCCTTAGAACCCCCCCCGGTTGACGAGCATTGTCGCGTTTGGGGACACGCCTACAGCGCGCACGGCGAGCTGGCGCTCCGCCGGCGCTTTGAGACGCTGGAAGTGAGCATGACATCAGTCCGGGGTGTCCCCGATGAGCTGAGGAGCGCGC
>JBAUOG010000071.1:0-2009 GCA_049579625.1 Bryobacteraceae bacterium | reverse complement strand
AACGGTGCTCATGTCGATGATGACAGAGCCGGCACGTGTACCGGCAAGGACGCCATCCGGGCCAAACATGACCTCTTCCAGCGCGGGGTCATTGGTCACGATGGAAATGACTATGTCGCTTTGAGCGGCTGCATCTTCAGGAGTCTCGGCAACGGTAGCGCCTGCGATGGCCTGTGCTTTCTCTTTTGTGCGATCATACACCTTAAGATGATACCCGGCACTTATCAGCCGAGAGGCCATGTGACTACCCATATGGCCCATGCCGATGAAGCCAATCGTTGGTTTAGGTTGTTCTTGTATGGTCATGATACTACTCTCCTTACGTACTTTCTTTTTTCTTTGTAACTGATTTCTCACATTTCACGTTATCAGTCCACCTGCGTCCAGCGTGCTTACACTTGTTCGGTAGGGCGAATAAGCATTTCACTGATGCTGATGTGTTCAGGCTGGGTGACAGCAAAGACGATCGCAGCAGCGATATCCTCGCCTCGCAGGGGCGTGATGCGGTGTTCGGCCTCCTGCTGCGCCTTCCTCACCTCAGGATCGGTGATGTGCTGCCGCAGTTCGGTCGCCACCATCCCCGGCTCGATCACGGTCACACGGATATGCTGCTTGGTGACCTCCTGTCGCAGGGACTCGGAGAACGCGCCCAGAGCCCACTTGGAAGCATTGTACCCGCTGTAGCCCGCCTTGACCTGCCGACCAGCCACCGAAGAGATGTTCACAATATGGCCACCACCTTGCGCCTTCATGATCGGCAGGATCTCATGGCAGGCCAGCATGACTGCCAGCACGTTGATATCGAGCATCTGCCGCCATTCCCCGGTATCTACGCCTTCGATCTGGTGCAGCAGCATCACACCCGCGTTGTTCACCAGGATGTCGATGCGCCCAAAGGTCTCTTTCGCCCTGCGAATCGCCGTGTGCAACTGGACTTCGTTTGTCACATCGGCAACAAGCAGTATCGCCTCACCGTCTGCATCCTTGATCCGCTTGACGACCTGTTCCAGGCGGTCCGCGCGCCGCGCCAGCACTGCTAGATGCGCGCCCTCCTCTGCCAGGGCGACTGCCGTCGCCTCCCCAATACCGGACGAAGCCCCCGTCACAAACGCAACTTTCCCAGCTAAGTTCTTTGTCATTGTATCCTCCTTACATTCCTTCCGGAGCAGGTCCTCCAATAGGAACTGCCTCGCGCATAATGCGCTCGATCTCGCGCAGTGTTGCTTGAGTAAGATGAATCTCGCCTGACGGGGCGGTTTGTTCGAGCTGTTCAGGGTTGCGTGCCCCCACAATGGCAACATCAATTGCTGGCTGGGCCAGCACCCACGCGATAGCTAGTTGCGCTACTGTCATTCCCTCTTGCTCTGCCAGTTGCTTCAATTGCTCTACGACCGCGAGATTGCGCTGAAAGTTCTTGCCGTGAAAGATCTCGCTTTTGTTCCGCCAGTCATCTGCTGCGAAGCTCGTCTGTGGCGTAAACGTTCCAGCGAGCAATCCATCGTAAATCCTCCTTTTTGTGTCTGCTCACGCTTTACTCTTTCTTTACTAAGCAGTATAGCTGCCAGTATGAGTGAAGTCATGACACCAGGGTGTGATTATGCTGCGTTTCGTTTGTCACACTTTCGTGGGATGGATGTGCAGGTCCTCTTTCGCCAGGGTATCCTACTTTCATAGGATGGCAGTGCTCGTGAGTATGCACCACCGATTTTTCGAAATGCGTCGGAGGCATTTGGTCATACAAGTCGTGGATGAAGGTACGTTATTTTTCGTCGCTACAATAATCATCGCTAATTCTTGATGGTGTCCAATTATGAATTATCGGAGAGCAAGCCTAGAGCGCGGGCCCGTGCTACCGCCTGGACTCGGTTATGCACCCCTAGTTTCTCGAAGATATGAGTCACATGGCGTTTGACAGTATCAAGAGCAATTACTAACACCTCAGCAATCTCCTGGTTCGAGTAGCCACTTGCAAGCAGATGAAGCACTTCTAGTTCGCGTTCGCTTAAGGG
>JBAUOG010000070.1:0-7953 GCA_049579625.1 Bryobacteraceae bacterium | reverse complement strand
TTACCGGCCGGCCGGGGCAGCGGCGCGCGGCTTGGCAATGTTATCCAGAAGGTTCGGCTTCGACTCGTCCCGCACCAAGTGCGGATACCGCAGCCCGCCGTGGTATTCCACCGCGCACGTCCGGTAGTAATCGTCGTGGATGACCAGCACCGAAATCGGATCCTTCGTGTCCTTCGATGCCTTGATCGCGTCTTCCAGCAGGTCATGTTTGTACAGCCGGCCATTCACACCCACCACTTTCATGCCGGGTGAGATGCCTGCCCGGAACGCCGGTCCGCCGACGAGCGAATCCTCCACGGCGCCGTCCTCGCCCAGGCGCATACCAATTGAGTAAATGTCGTCCGGCGCGCCGTGCCTTCCGGGGAACTTGGCCGGCTTGTCGTTGTACTCCACCCTCCAGCCGCCGTTGCGAATGCCGCCGTCCGGCATATCCGGCGCAATCGAATTCACCCGCTGTTGAAAGAACCCCGCCCAGTCATACGGCGCCACCCCGTTCAGGGTGTGCACCAGTTCGTCGAAGGTGTAGGGCTTCACCTCGGCGCCGTGGTTCTCGCCGCCATGAAAGACGTGGCAGAAGTCGTCAATGGATTTCTGTCCCTTGGTTTCCCGGTCGATAATGGTCGCCGCTTCCAGCCACAGTAAGTTGCCTTCATCGTAATAGTCCGCCGCCCGGCGCCAGTTTGTCCAACCATTGCCTCGATTCGCTCCGGCAACTGCAATCGCTGTGTCGACAAGCGGCCGCCAGTTCCGCCCCGGCCGCCCGGGACCTAGCATGGCCGCCGTGCTGGCGAGATACTCGCGGTATTGCTCCGGCGTGAACAGCCCGCTCCTCGCCGCCAGCAGCGGTCCCAGGAAATCCGTCAGACCCTCGTAACCCCACAGCTGCTCATCCTTCATGGGCTGCTCGAAATTCGGCGTCGCAATGTCCGCTGGCCGCCGGTACTTTCCGTTCCAGGAATGCGCGAACTCATGCGGCAGCAGTGCGCCCACGCGCGGAGCGGCATCCTCCGTCAACAACACACGTTCCGGCAGCCGGCTGTCATTGGAGTCGTGATGCTCCAATCCGAAATGCGCCACATGGTCGCTCAGCGTCAGCAGGAAATGATATTCCCGGTAATGACGCGCGCCGAAGAGCTTCCCCGACTCCGCCACCAGGTTCGTTAGACCCAGCTGTACTGCCGGGCTCATCGCCAGTGCGGCCTGGCTATCGGCAACCAGGTTGATTTCGTGGTGAACCGCTTCGCTCGGCGGCGTGATGTCGATTGCGCGGTAATATTCGCCCGCAATCACCGGCGAATCGACCAGCATCTCGAGCGATATCGGCTTGAACACGATTTGATTCGCCGACTGCGACGCCACGCTCATCGCGGTCCCATACTTCCATCCCGCGGGCAGTGTCAGCCGCGGCTCGTACATCAGTTGCGCCGCCGGGACATCCGCCGGATACAGCACCACCTCGTTCCACTCAAGCACCAGCAACTTATCCGTTGCGCTCATGCCCTGTGGCTCCAGGTAGTCGTAGGACACCTGCAACTCGGTAATGCCGGCCGGAACCTCAACGTGGAACTTGAACACGTCCACCATGTCGCGCCGCCACGGAATCGTTTTACCGCCGGCCTCAATCCGCAAACCCGTGAGGTTGGCAATCGGACCGTCGGGCCCGTGTTCACCGGGAATCCATTTCGGGTAGTAGAGGGCCATCGGCCCCGCCTTCACGGGAATGACTTCCTTGGCGTGCAGCAGCATCTGCGGGCTTTGCGTCGCGTCTACGCTGAGCGAGATGGCTCCCGCCGCGTACGCGGAAGGGCTCAGGCCGGCCAGGGCAAACACGCCGAGTGCCAGCGAAACGAATCCACGGAAAAGACGCAGTTTCAAAGGGTGACTCCCATGAGTATCTAAGGATTATTCCAGATTCAGTCACTCTGAGGCGCTGGGATTGAGCACGACATCACACCGGGGTGTCCCCGATGAGATGAGGAGCGCCGTTCCGATGAGAATGCCGCGACCTTTTCATCGCAAGCTGAGACTCCGGGCAACCGCTCCGTTAACCGTCGGGGCTCCGAACCTGGTGCCCTCCGCTCCCACGGTCGCGGCTCTGTTTCGGCAGTTGGTCGGATTCGGCAAGTCCGCTTGCTCTACGCGCGCGGTTCAGTGCCGGCGTTTTCAACGCGTCGCGGGTGGGGTCGGCTCGCGAACGTGAAAGCTGTCCGCAATCGCGCCCTGAGGCGACCGAATTGATATCCTGTGGTCCTGATGTCTGGCTCAGGATCGCCCTCGCCCACCGCTCGCCGGGACGGTCCGCCCAACGATCAGTCCCGCGTGAGTACTCGCAAGGAAAGAGTCAAACAGGTCGCCTACCTTCAGGCTAAGGAATTCCTGGTGGTGTTCCTCTACTTGTGGCTGATCTTCGCGTTATTCGAGGGGCAAAAGGCGATCATCCTGGCCCGGGCGCACATGGAGTTTGGCGGGTTTGGATTTGCCTTCATCAACGCGCTGGCGCTGGCCAAGTTCATGATGATCGCCAGAGAGATGAATCTGGCCGACAACATCTTTAAAGAAAGGCCGCTGATCTACCCGACGTTGTTAAAGTCGCTGGTCTTCGCCACCTTGCTAACCGTCCTCCGGATCCTCGAGGAAGTAATTGTTCATCTCTTCAAGGGCCATAGTCTCGCGGAAAGCCTCTCCGCGCTTGTTGACCACAACGCCAAAATCGTGGTTGCCGCGGGAATGATCATGTTCGTGATGTTGATTCCCTTCTTCGCATTCACCGAACTCAGCCGGCATTTCGGAGAGGGCCGGTTGGGCAGGCTGTTTCTGCATTCGCGCCACAACTGGCTCGCGGCTGACGCGGCTAAGGACGGCGGCACGTTGCCCTCGCCTGGGAAGTAACTGCGGCTTATAATCACGCCCATGGGCAGTTCTCGTAATAGCCAAGATCGACCCAGTGTTCGACCGCCCTCGCCCGATCCCTACCTCCGAGTCCACGCGGTTAACGTCTATGTTCGCGATCAGGATCGCGCCGTGCGTTTCTACGTCGATCAGCTCGGTTTCGATCTCATCTTCGACAGCGTTCTCCCGGGCGGCCAGCGCTGGGTCGCCGTGGCCCCTCCGGAGGGTGGAGCCGCGCTCGTGCTGATTGCGGCCAAGCCCGGATCCCGAGAGTACAAACTCATCGGGCGCGCGACCCAAGTCATTTTTGTCACCGACGACGTTGCCGCCAAGTTTGGTGAATGGAGCCAGCGCGGCGTTCGCTTTCGCCACACCCCACGCCTCCGGCGCGTGCGGTTCAACCGGCCTGATCCGGCGCTTACCTCCACCTCAACGCCCAGACCGACTCCGCCGATCTGGGGCGGCGTGTTCACCCGATTCGAAGACATCGATCGCAATTCGTTCGCGCTGGTGAGTTTCGACGAAGTCAGCCAGGCGATTGATGCCCAACGCCGCGCTGCGGCCCAGAGACTGGAAACCGAACGACGCGCCGCCCAGGAGCTCGAAATAGCTATCCAGGTCCAGGCCCGGCTCTTCCCTCAAACGCTGCCTCCGCTCAAGACTCTTGACTACGCCGGTATCTGCATTCAGGCACGCCAGGTCGGCGGAGACTACTACGATTTCCTTCACCTCGGCGGCGACCGCGTCGGTCTGGTCATCGGCGACATCGCAGGCAAGGGCATGGCCGCAGCTCTCTTGATGGCCAACCTACAGGCGAACCTGCGCAGCCAGTGTGCCATCGCCGTGGAACAGCCGCGCCGGTTCCTGCAATCGGTCAATCAGCTTTTCTTCGAGAACACCATCGAGAGCGCCTATGCCACTCTGTTTTTCGCCGAATACGACGACCAGGCCGGAGTGTTGCGGTACGCCAACTGCGGCCATCTCTGCGCACTGCTCCTGCGGCCCGACGACAGCTGCGAACGGCTCGACTCCACAGCCACCGTATTGGGCCTTTTCAAGGACTGGGATTGCACCATCGGCGAACATCGCCTCCACCCCGGCGACACCCTAGCGCTCTACACGGACGGCGTAACCGAAACCATGAACGAGGCGGGCGAAGACTTCGGCGAACACGGGCTGCTCGCGGCATTGCAGCGCCACCGCGACCTATCTCCACCCTCGATGGTTCGCTCCATCGTCGACGAGGTACAGCGCTTCAGCCCGCTCGAACAGCACGACGACATCACCTTGATCGTGGGTAAGTGCCGGGCGCGGTAAAGCCGCAAGCAGGTGGCTTGAAAAAGGAACTGTCCGCTTGCTGAGTATTCATGTTCAGAAGTTCGATCACATGATCGGGATAGGGGGAAGCTTCGCGGCTCCCCTCCTCCCACACCACCGGACATGCAGGTCCGCATCCGGCGGTTCGGCGGGTTAAGCAATCGGTTTCACAGTTAATCGCGGAATCCCAAGCAAGTCGAAGTAAGCATTAGACAGCGCGATGCTGAGCGCAGGCGCAGTGGCGAGGTCGATTGCCAATTATCTGTTCCGATGCGCTTAAACCGTCAGCGCCTTCAAATACGGCACGCTGGCGGCCATCAACGGCAAATCCATCTCCACAAAATAGTTCTGCACGCCGCCCGTTTTCGCAGCCGTGAAAATCTTTTTCCAATCGAGCGACCCCTGTCCCACAGCCACTTCTTTCTTGGTCTCCGTCGACCACCCTTGCACGTGCATCGAAACAAATCGCCCCGGATATTTCATGAAATAATCGGCCGCGTCGTAGCCTGCGCTGATGGTCGAGACCTGGAACTGAAACTTCACTGCCTTCGGGTCCATCAAGCCCAGCAGGACGTCATAAGTCCGTTTGCCGTTTACCGTCGTCAGCTCAAAGTCCTCGTTATGAAGGCCAAGTTGGATGCCCGCCTTGGCGGTCTGCTCGCCCATCTTGCTGTATTCGTCGGCGGCTTTTTTCACGTCATCCATCGTCGGTGTTTTCGGCCCGCTCAAACTCGGCACCATCATTTGAGTCAGTCCAACGCCCTTGGCCCACTCGATTCGTTCCGCGAGGTTCTTCCTCAGTTCGCCGATTCCGAAATGCGAACTGATACAGCCAACGCCCAGGTCGCCCAACATCTTCTTCAGCTCTTCCGGTTTGTATTTCTGGAGACCCTTAAACCCGGAATCGGAGTAACCCCATGGCGAGCACAGCTCGATCATCTGGAATCCGTCGGCGGCCAGCACCTTGATCGTGCCGGGAAAGTCTTTTTTGATCATGTCCCTGACCGGCCAGGTCTGGCACCCGATCGGCAGCCCCAGCGGATTCGCGCGCAGTCCACGCACGCTCGCAACCAGTAGCCCCGCCGCGCCGGCATTCTTGAAAAACTCTCTTCTTGAACTCGTAGGCATTCCGCCTCCTTTACTGCAACCAATCTATACAACTGGCTCGAAGCTCGTTCGCCAGTCGCCGGTATTCTCTCACGACATGGAGGGTGGGATGATGGCGCCCTACAAAGTCGAGCCGTAGGAGACTCGCCCGCCTCACTTTGCACCGGCCGCCGTATCAGCCTGGTAAACGCGGACCCAATCGACCAGCATGGTCTGCGGAAACTCCGTAGTTGCATCCGGAGGCCCCGGCCAATCGCCACCCACCGCGAGGTTCAGCAGAATCCAGAACGGATGATCATAAACCCACTTCCCGCTGGCCGGAAGAACTGCGGGCGTCATCTCGGCGTACTTTTGCTGATCCACGTAGAAGATAAGCGAACCGGGCTTCCACTCCAGGCCGAACACATGGAAATCGTCTGAAAACGGAGCCGCTCCTGTCAGAACATATTTGCTTGTGAGGGCTTGGCCCGCAAAATACTCCGGGCCGTGTATCGTGCCGTGGACAGTCGAGGGCTCCTTGCCGATGCTCTCCATCACATCGATCTCGCCGCAGGCCGGCCAGCCCTCGGCTTCCATGTCGTTCCCTAACATCCAGAACGCCGGCCAGAGTCCTTGGCCTTTGGGCAACTTGATGCGAGCCTCCAGCTTGCCGTATTGGAACTCAAATCTCCCCTGGGTCTTGATGCGCGCCGAGGTATAGCCCGCCGGTGTCTTGATCGCCCGGATCACCAGGTGGCCGTTCCCGTCCTGAACGATGTTTTCGCTGCTGTTCGTATACCTTTCGAGTTCGTTATTGCCCCATCCGCTCGCGCCCAGATCGTAGATCCACTTCGACGAATCCGGAGGCGTGTTCGTTCTGGCGTTGAACTCATCGCTCCAAATGAGCTTCCAATTGGTCTGCGCCGAACCACACACCGCGGCGAACAGGAACAACACCAATCCACAAGTCAGTTTCACCGGTGGCCTCTTTCTTCCCGGACACCCTGATTCTCCTACTTTGTGTTTGCTTTTGTCGCTCCCAGGAACTGGTTAGACGGTCGTGCGGTGCCGGTTCTGACGGAGAGTGCTATGACGCTAGACTGGCGGGAACCAAGACCTCAGGGTTTCTCGAAACTTGATGAAAGCTCTGTCTTGGCAAGAGTCAATCCGTACGGTGCCGGCAAACTGAACAAAGAGCGCCGACGAAACCTGGGTTCCGGTCGCTCGCAGCAACCCTCTGAATGCCTCTTTTGGCCGGGCGGGCTTGGGCTCCACCTCCGACATGGGAAACTCTTCGGCCAAAAGCCAGTCTGTAAACTTCTTCCTTTGTCATCCGCTGACTCAGAATTCGCCCAACGCGGAGCGAAGTCTCCCAAATCCATGCCTCCAATTCTGGATCGATCACCACGACCGCGCACTTGCCGTCCCAGCCGTTAACCGTGAGTTCGTCTTCGAGCTCTTTTTCAATAAGCTCGGGTTCAAGCTTGTCCACTCCAGAGCCTTCGCGATCCATTACAACTAGGGCGTATTGGTATGAGTTGAGAAATGGCCTGAGAAACTCGCTGGCTCTGCGGCAACCGCTGTCGCGGTGGGGATGACTGATGCACTTGTAAGTGATGGACCTGATCCCGAGAGCGCGGGGACCGGTCCTCGCCATCAGGGCATCAATTCCGACGTTCGCATCTTTGTCTGCTGTCAGTATCAATAAGTCTGTCGAGGGCGGCATCAGCCGAGGACTCCAGCCGCAAAAAGATCGCTCAGATTCGCCCCAGCCCGCCAGTCTCGCAGAAGAGGATGTTGATCCCCCGGTACGATCACCGTGCCATCATCGGTTTTCTTGAAGCAAAGCAGGCTGGCAGGTTCGGAAATGCCAAGTAGTAGCGGCGAGTGGCTTGTCGCGAGGACCTGGCCATCATAAATCGAAGACAAAGACTGAACGATTGTCTCAAGTGCCGTCGGGTGGACACCAATTTCGGGTTCTTCGATCAAGTAGATGCCCCGAAAGTCGGGCACATAAGCCAGGAGGGTTAGGGCAAGTATTCTCAGCGTTCCGTCAGAAAGCATCCAGGCGGGAACCTCCAGCCCATTCCTGTACCGCACTGCCAGCCACCGATGCTTGTCCTCCGGACGGAGGTGAGCCTTGACAGTTTCTAGGTCTGGAAGGGCAGTCTGAACGTGCCTTACCCAAGCTTCAAAAGCGTGCGGCGACTTAGCGGAAACCTGCGAGACGATACGAGCGAGGTTTAGGCCGTCGAAAACCCGCGGCTTGCCTTGACCTGGGGCACTAGCCGCACGCAAGTATTGGCTGTCAAGCGCGACAAGTTGCACACCCTCCCTCAAAAGGTCCTTCAACCAATTAGCAACCGGAAATTGGACCTCGTCCTTCGGCATATTCGACAATCCTGGGTATTGCGGACCAAGGTCGAATCTGAACTGCGCTTTGGGATTGTGTCCAGTTTCGGCCACAAACCTCGTCAAGCGGTTAGACCGGAGCAGCACGTCCTGCGGCGCTGCGTCCGGAGACAGCAACTGAAGTTTCTCCGCGGCAAGGCCAACCTCGTCTGAAGAAAGATCTAGCTTCAGGCGAATCTCATATCGTATGAACTCAGGATCAAATCGATAATCCGGGAACTTGAGGGCGGGCGGGACCCGCGCTTCGAT
>JBAUOG010000069.1:0-2774 GCA_049579625.1 Bryobacteraceae bacterium | reverse complement strand
TCTGGCCTAAGCGTGCACACACTCTCTCGTCCACGCTTCGTCTTGATCACAATCCGCGCCCGCACCAGGTAGGCAATATGTTTTGAAATCATCTGCTGCGAGAGTGCAAACGGTTCCGTCAATCCATGCACAGAGGCAGGACCATGTGAGAGTCGTTCGATCATCCCCCGCCGGGTTGGATCAGACAAAGCAGCAAATGTTGTCCCTAATTGATCCACAACCATATGGTAGTGGATTGTCTGTCAATGTCAAGTGTGAATTTTGCGATTCCTGATTTCTGTTCCCTGATCTCTGAACCCTGACACCTGCGCTAATTTATACTTCTCATGAGCGGCGTCATCGCAGCTGCGCTGGCATCAGGGGCAGGGCGAATGCAGATTGCCTCTGGAACGTGTTCTGGACGAATCACATTTTTTAAACCGGCCGATCTGTTTGCTCCGCAGCTTTCAGCGTAAGCGACTTAGAATCAAACAGATTGGTCGGTTTCAAAGCGTTTATCTGGTCCAATCTGTGCACGCGCCCCTAATTCATAGATTCGTTTCGGGTTAGCCGTGCGCGGGCATCATGATTGGCCCGATAAACGCGCAACTCGGAGAGTGAATCGCGGCGCGCGCTTCCAACTGGCATTCTCCGGATCTCTGACCATACGGACGCTACACCGCAACCCTCTAAGAGTGAGACCGTTGTCGCAAAAACCCCTGTCGTACTGGCGATTAGGATTTACTTGCTCGCGGGCACTTCGCACCGCAGTTCGTCGAAGGTTTAGCAGGAAGACGACTTGGTTCTGCCCCTGCTGGGCTCCATACGTAGCGCCAGGGCCGGGGTTAGATTATTCCGTTGAGGCGGACGTAATATCAATCTGGCTGCGCGTCAGGCCTGCACGACGACCGCGCGGTGACGCACTTTGCCTTCCTCCAATCGGGTGAGGACGCGGTTCAGATCCTCAATGGGATAGGTCTCCAACCAAAGCTTCACTTTCCCGCCGGCGACAAGATGAAGGATGTCGATGATATCTCCAGGATCGTTGTGAGCGGATCCGATGATCGAGGTCTGTTTAAACAACATGGAAACAGGATCGGCTTGAATCGGTTCCCCGCTGACGGCGGTAGTGACGAAGCGCCCGCCGGGCCGGAGTCCTTGAATGGACTGGCTGTTCTGCTTCATGGATGGAGAGAACGAAAGAATTACATCGACGCCGCCCATGTCCCGAAGTTCCTGCCCGACGTGATCTTTGACGACCAGGACTTCGTCGGCTCCCATTTTGCGAGCGTCCTCGGCTTTGCCTGCTGAGTTGGTGATAGCAAGGACTTCGTGTCCCATGGCCTTCGCGATCTGAAGCGCGATGTGTCCCAGACCACCAAATCCGATGACCGCAATACGGTCGCCACCTTGCGGCTTCGCCGCCCGATAGGCGCTCATCGCGGAAAAGCCGCCGCAGAAGAGTGGAGCGGCCGACTCCCATGACAGGTTATCGGGCAACAAAGTACAACCGCCGGCTTCGGCGATCATGTATTCGGCGTAGCCGCCGCCGTTGGTGATCCAGGTTTTGGGTTCCGCGCAGAACTTGATTTGTTTCTTCTGGCAATACGGACATCGGCCGCATCCGGCCTGGAACCAGCTAACTCCCACGCGGTCACCGGGCTTCACGGAATTCACGCCGGGACCGATCGTGTCTATTTCTCCGACCGGTTCATGTCCGAGAACGATGGGCAGCGGGACAGGCAGCTCGCCATTCAAGACATGGACGTCGGTACCGCAGACGCCGGTTGCGCGCATCCGGATGCGAACTTGTCCCGGACCTGGTTGGGGATCAGGGGCGTCGCGGGTTTCGAGCGGTTGCCTGAGGGCCGTCATTAGGTGCGCTTTCATTTTCTTTCCTTCTGATCTGTTGAATGAATGAGAAAGGCGTGGTACGGACGCAAAGCTATCGCAGCATTGTACACCGATTTGCTCCGGGATCGATGAGTCGTCCATTAAGAATCGGCGGTATCTAGCCCGCCGGAAGCAGTTAACACGGTGTTCGCAGCCGAGCCGGACACTAATCGGGCTTCGTGCGCGCGGGACCGATTTGGTTCGAGTTCGCCGCAGCGCGGGGCCTAGTGGCGCGTGTCGCCGTCTAGGAGAAGGCTCAGCAGATTCTTCCCGAATCACATTTTTAAACCGGCCAATCTGTTTGCTCCGCAGCTTTCAGCGTAAGCGACTTAGAATCAAACAGATTGGCCGGTTTCAAAGCGTTTATCTGGTCCAATCTGTGCACGCGCCCCTAATTCATAGATTCGTTTCTGGTTAGCCGTGCGCGGGCATCATGATTGGCCAGATAA
This sequence comes from Bryobacteraceae bacterium, assembly GCA_049579625.1. Classification (GTDB taxonomy): domain Bacteria; phylum Acidobacteriota; class Terriglobia; order Bryobacterales; family Bryobacteraceae; genus CAJCIT01. The sequence goes on along the minus strand of JBAUOG010000069.1, from coordinate 453 downwards.
ACGCGCAACTCGGAGAGTGAATCGCGGCTCGCGCTTCCAACTGGCATTGTCCGGATCTCCGACGATCCACCCGGAGGTGCGAGCGGCCTCTCAGCGAACGCCTCCTATATGGATGACAACGTCCTTTATCGTTCAGGACTCTTATTGGCGAGCGGAGAGGTTTGGGGACTGGCTGCCGCCAGCAGGCCGAACACTGCTGTTCAACGCATTCCGTATATCAAGCCAGTTTCGCTATCGCTTCGGGGGCTATCCTAGTCACGATGCCTGGTTACAATCTCCTGATCGTCGACGATACCCCATCGATGCATGTGCTGGTGAAATCCATGCTCAAAGGCACTTCCTGGAATCCCGAAAGCGTGAACAGCGGTGAAGAGGCATTAGCCCGTTTAAAGGATCGGTCTTACGATGTGATCCTGACGGACATTGTGATGCCTCAGATGGACGGCCTCAGCC
>JBAUOG010000068.1:0-2780 GCA_049579625.1 Bryobacteraceae bacterium | reverse complement strand
CAGGGTAGAAGGGATCATCCCGGAATCAGCGCCCCAGGGTTGCGCGCCGAGCGCAACTCTGGGTGGAGGATGGGTTGGCGGATCAACCCTGAAAGCTGAAAGGGTTGTATCGTTTGTCCCATTCACGGCGGTCAATCCCACACATAATGGTATGCAACAGGCCGCGATTTAACCCTTTCAGGGTAAAAGGCCCTTTCGCGCGCGCACCCAGGGTAGCGCTGCGCTTGCCCCGGAAAACCGTCATGGCGCATGGGTCACGCATCCCGCGCGAGCATTATGATTTCCACCATGTCGCAGAAACGGGCGTAGCCTCTCCACAGACTCTCAAAACCAGGAACTCCGTCACACTTACGATCGAGGTATCCGCCCAGTTTAGCGATAATGATCATCGCTTCGCCGAGGGTGCGTTTGTGCGGGTCTTTTTTTTAGCCAGTAGTCCCAGCACTTCGCACTCAATGGGATTAAACAGCACGTCGCACGGCAGTTCGGGAACTTCTCGACCCAAGAGGGCCAACAGCATGATCCGCCAGGCAATCACCGCGTCGATGGCAATGGCCCGCAGCAACACCTGGGCCCTGTGATTTTGATGTTCCAGAACCTTGCATCCGCTCTTCAAGACCCGATGCCATTCCTCGATCCGCCAGCGCCGGCAATACCAGCGGATGCACTTGAGGGCTTGTTTGAGTGAGCGCACCTCCACGGTCGTCAGGAGCAGCCACTCCAGCGCCTCGGCCCCCTGGGGAGGATGCTTCTCCACGAGATACACGGCCCAAAGTTTGATCGGCGCAAGGTTGCGGGTCTGCGACCTATTGGGCGCGCTGAGCAGTACCTCTTTGAATCGAATTTCGACCCGCGCCTCGCGCGCCTGTAAGGCGGGGCGGCCTGGAGCCGAAGGCAGAGAGAGATGTTCCCGTTGGCGGGGCACAGAGATGGAAACTCTCTTGGCCAAGGGGGCGGCGGCCAACTCGGCGAAGAGCTTCTGGTCCGTTCCTTCCAGGCAGCGATCGGTTTTGGCCCGAACCAAGAGTTCGGCCTTTCGGCCCGCTTGGGAGCGACGGAAGTGAAAGAGCTCAAACATATCCCCTTCCCGATCGGTGATGTTAATAACTTGGGTGTGCGGCAGCAGCGCCGCGATCTTCATGGCCTCCTCAAAGCCCTCCAGCCAGCGATAGGAGTCCTTCTGCTCAATAGGCCGCCGGCGGTCTTTGCCCTGGGCTGATTCCGGAGCGCCGCCTTGCAGTTTCACGATCCCCAGGGGCAGTCCGTTCTGGCTCAGGGCCAAAGAGCTGTGCAAGCGCAGTCCCCGGCTCTGGGCGCCGGTCTGGTTGGTTCCGATCTGGCCCAATCCCTGGCATTGGCTGCGCGTGGAAAAGTTCAAATCACTGGAGTCCTGCACGATGAGGGCCGTGCGCTCCTGGCTCATCCGGCGGATGGTTCTGGCGCGATGGCTTTGCAGGAGCTTTTCCGGATCCAGTTCTGGGCTCTCATGGTTGAGCAAGCGATAATAGCCTTTGAGAGCGTGGCGATGGCCACCGGCGGCTTGGGCATAGGACCCGTTGGGTTGAGCGGCTTGGTCGCGGGCAATCTTGACCAACCGCCGGGTCAAGCGCTCATCGCCCAGTTCACAATCCCCAAACTCGTGCTCCGCCCAACTCGGGCCATCCAAGCCACTTTCCACGCTCAAGGCACTCACCGTGGGGGGCTTGACTCCAACTCGATCCGGCAACCCTTTGACCAGCGCATAGAGATAAACGTCCTTGATGCTTTTGGCGGCGTGGTTGAGCCCGTTGCGTCCGCGGCCTTTGGTTTGACCCACCCGAATCCAGTTGGCGGCTTTGTAGCAAGAACCCTCATAGGTCGGGGTCTCCACAAAACTTTCCAGCAACCACGGACGCAGGCCATAGCGGTGCTCGAAATCTTCGCCCACTTGGCGCGCGCACAGCGCCAGAGCATGGGAGGCCAAATTGGCGCAACGCACCATCGGACGAATCAGGAACCGGTTCATATTGAGCACCCGCTCCAGATATTGGCTCCGCTGGGAGGGGTTCCATCCGATCCAATCATCTCGCCCTTCCAAATACAGAGCGGCGCTGCCAAAACCCAGGGCTCCCAGCCAGCCGTGGTCGGAACCCAGCAAATAGCGCAACTGCCGGCCGACCAGCCGGCAGTCCTTCAAAGGATGCTCGCTAAGCATCAGTTCATTCCAAATCCGCAGATGTTCTTCATCCGTCACCTCGATCAGGCGCAGTCCGCGCACCTCCTGAAGCAACTCGGGAACCTCCCAGGGCGTGGGCACCGGATGGTTTAGCCGCGTCGGATGCCAAGCTGAGGACCTCCGGGAAAGTGGGCTGGGTAATTGCCACAGGCCCTGAGCCTCCAGTTCTCGCAGGGCCTTGCTGGTGGTGGCCATCTGCCAGTCCCCTTTGGAATCACGCAGGTCCAGCCGACGACAGAGTTCCCTGGCTAAACCGTTGCGGTTGGGCGGAGCCTCAGCCGTGAGCAGCGCAACCACCAATTTAATGTTTTCGGGCTCAGCGAGCGTTTGCTTAACGGACGACGTAGATTGCATCGCCCAGGGATTACAACATTAGGAGGGCTTTGTCCCGTTCTTTCTTGCGGGGCAAGCGCAGGGGTAGCGCTCGGCGCGCAACCCTGGGCTGAGCGATACAATCCCTTCGGGATTGCCGTACGGCGGTACGGCGTCGCGTTTTCGGCAGACAGAATGTCCAAACTCCAGCCGGCGCTCACGGAGTGAGCGCCCTACCTCGTCACACTACGGG
>JBAUOG010000067.1:0-4412 GCA_049579625.1 Bryobacteraceae bacterium | reverse complement strand
CAGCGTCCGCAGGCGGAACTGGAAACGGCGGTGGGGAGAGGCGGGAGCCATTGCCGTATCATAATCGACCGCGGAGAGGTCACACGGCGGGTCGGCTCGTCTGGCGGCGGCGGATAATGCGGCGATGCCAGCCGAGTCGCCGAAACACAAACGCCGCCGGTATCAGGTCGGCCCGACGTCGTGATCGACATATTTGCGCTGACTGAAACGGAGGATGCAGATCGCCACGGTCATGGCGACGACTGTGGCGGCGAGTAAGCCAAGTTCGGTCAGTGTGTTGAGAAACACTTCCGGCTTTGTTGTCTCGTGCTCGGTGGATGTGGCCGTAATCACGAGCATGCGTCGGATGGACGCGATCGCTCCGATGATGAGAAACGGCTCGGCATTGAGCGTATGTGACTTCAGCGAGATCGCGACGGTATAGACGATCTCCATCGTCATCATCACGAGCAGGATCGTGTTCAGGATTTCGATCGCCGTCCTTTCGATCTTTTCCGGACCGCCCAAGGTCGCCATATACAGATCATGAAGCCCGGCGTAGAGCAGCAAGAGTGCCACAAGCACCAGCGCGATGCCGATCAAGACGAGCACACTGCTCTCGGCTAAACCGAGCAGCCCGGACGCTTTGGAGGTCCAGCTTTCCGTGTCGTCTTTATGGCTCATATCCACGTGACCGGCTGAGTTTGTCTTTAAGGCGCCTCAATCTCTCGATCGAGGCGGCCCGTGTTACGCCGTCTTTCGCTTGATTGACGTGGTCGGCATTCTAGCTACCGCCGCGGGTTGTAGGTCAAGACGAGAAAATAGCTCGACTAAGGCGGGCCGCGCGATCGGGTCGGGAGGCAAGCCGCTTTTATTTCCCTAAATCGTTCTGACCGTGCGCCGTGATGATGGTTGTGAGTTTCAGCGGGTGCAAGTCCCGCCTGGGAATGGTCGCTTTGCCCAGTAGCAATCGAAGCGGCAAGGGAGGAAACGAACTTGTCGGAGCCTTCGATGAAGAGGATCACTTGGTGATCCCGCGAAGGTCCAGGCCGTAACGCACGTGAACGCTCGACGAGGCCCCGAAAACTTTAATGCGGAAGCCGACCTGACGGTCAGACGGGGAAGGCCGCACCGCGCGGGAAGCAGGCGACAAATGCACCGCGCGGTTCCGCCGGGGTAGAGACGACGGCATGGACCGAAGGAACTTACAGCAACCACGGGAAGCCGTCCGCGACAGCGTGGGCAACGCAACCGGCAGCCCGCGAGGGTCAGGCCGGGTCGCGTGCGGTGGCGGAGAGGCTCGTAGTAGCGATGAAACCGGGTAACGCCGGTGGAGCGAAGGAGCCTCAGTTCAAGGATCAGCGACAGGAGGAGTGCGGCGACCGATGATTGGCGACGAGCCTAAAGACACGAATCCGTTGCAGAAACTCCGCGCTGCGCTGCATGCCAAAGCGAAGAGTGCGCCCGACTTTCGCTTCTACACGCTGTATGACAAGGTGTATCGCGGCGACGTGCTGCAAGCCGCTTGGGAGCAATGCCGTGCTAACGGCGGCGCGCCCGGCGTCGATCGGCAAACGTTCGCGGACATCGAGGAGTACGGCGTCGAGCGGTGGTTGGACGAACTGGCGGAGGAATTGCGAACGAAACGGTACGAGCCGCAACCGGTCCGGCGGGTCTATCTGCCGAAACCGGACGGGAAGCAGCGACCATTGGGGATTCCCACGATCCGCGACCGCGTGGTGCAAACCGCCGCGTTGCTGGTCCTGGAGCCGATCTTCGAAGCCGATTTGCAGCCCGAGCAGTATGCGTATCGCGCGAACCGCAGTGCCCTCGCGGCGGTGCAGGAAGTGCATCGCTTGTTGGGGGAAGGGTATCGTCAGGTGGTGGACGCGGACCTCAGCGGGTATTTCGACAGCATCCCGCACGCGGAATTGATGCAGTGTCTCGCCCGTCGCGTGAGCGACAAAGCCCTGCTTCACATGCTGAAGCAGTGGTTGGTGACTCCTGTAGAAGAAACCGATGCGCGGGGCCGAGTGCAGCGAACCACTCGCAACAAGGACACGCGGCGGGGGACTCCGCAAGGAGCCCCGATCTCACCGTTGCTGGCGAATCTCTACATGCGGCGGTTCGTTCTGGGCTGGAAGACCTTGGGACACCAAGAGCATTTCCAGGCCCGCATCGTCAACTACGCCGACGACTTCGTGATCCTGTGTCGCCGCCGGGCGGATGCCGCCTTGGCGACGATGCGCGACATGATGGGGCGGTTGAAGCTGACGGTCAACGAAGCGAAGACGCATGTCTGCCGGCTGCCGACCGAGTCGTTCGACTTCCTGGGTTACACGTTTGGCCGGATGTATTCGCCGCGCACGGGAGGGGCCTATCTGGGCGCTCGGCCGTCGCGGAAAAAGGTGCTCGGCGTCTGCCGCGAGATCAATCAACTCGTGGGAAAGCTGCCGACGTTCCTCCGGCCGGAAGCGTTGGTCTTCCAGGTGAACCAAGTGGTTCGCGGCTGGGCCAACTACTTCGCGTATGGAACCATTACCCCGGCCTACCGGATCGTGCATAACCACGCCAGTGGCCGGGTCCGTCGGTGGCTGCGACGGAAGTTCAAGCTTCGTGGACAAGGGTACGACCAATACCCTCCCGGCAAACTGGCATCGCTTGGTTTGCTGGACCCGGCGAAACTTCCTCGTCGCCACTCGTGGGCGAAAGCCTGAACCTTGTCCGAGAGCCGGACGCGGGAAATCCGCCCGTCCGGTTCGATGAGCGGGAGGTAGAAACGGAGCATGGTCGAGCTACTGAGGCACCGGCAAACGAAAGAGCCGGCAACCGATAGGCCCCACCTAAACCACCGCGCTACCTCTCGACTCTACCCTTTGCCGCTCTGACCCCTTTGCCGCTCTCAACTTAACGGTGCCGACGACATCTTGAACATGAACCCGCTCGACGCTAGTGCTAACCGTAGTTTGGGCAGCCAGATTCAGCATCGGATCAGGAATCTGCCTCTCGGCACCCGCGTCAACCGTGTCATTATCTTCGATTGGCCGGTGAACTGATGTCATTTGGTAACGCTCACCGTCCGGAGAACGAAGCGCCGAGGCAGCAGCAGGACGTGTCTGCGATTTCGCACCTGGATGCGGTGGCACCAGGAATCGGCCGTTTCTTCGATCGCTTCGCGGGTACGTCCTTCAATCGAGGGCTTTACCGGATTCACTCAATCAGCGAAATGCCTCGATGGACGGCAATCGTCGCCGATGCGTTCCCGGAGTTCAAATCTCGCATTGTCTGCTTCTCATGCGACTGGTTGGGAAGGCATTTTGCCATTGACTCTGGACGACGCGACAGGGGGCAGTGCCAGATTCTTATGCTCGAACCGGGAACCGGGCAAGCGCTGGAGATTCCGGCAACCTTCAATGACTTCCACGACGTTGAACTGGTCACATTTCAAAACGAAGCGCTTGCGGCTGACTTCTATCGGGCATGGTTGGATGCGGGTGGGGCCGTGCCCGGCCCTTCTCAATGCATTGGATACAAGAAACCGCTTTTCCTTGGTGGTGAAGACGTTGTAGGGAATCTTGAAGTAATCGACATGGAAGTATATTGGTCGGTCTCGGCGCAGTTGTTGTCGAAATCACGCGGCCTGCGATGCGGCGCGAGGATCGGGGAAATTCGAATCAATTAGCGGGGCAGCAGAAAAGTTGTCAGGAACTAATCTCTCAGGCTTCACTCCTTGCCTCTCGACGCCAATTGCTCTGCGCGGTCGAGGATGCGGTCGAGTTGTGTCTCGGGATTGAAATCCGCATATCGCACCGCGAAGGCCTTGGCCGCTTGAGAGAAGCGATCGGTTGTCAGCAATGTTCGCAGCGCGGTGATGATTTGCTGCGGGTCGGTGGGCGAGGCGCAGATCGCTGCGCCGAGGCGTTCGGCGGCTCGGGCGTTGATGGCTTGCTCGAGGAAGATGGGGATGTGCAGGGCCGGCTTGCCTGACAAAAGCATGGCGACGGTTGTCGCGTGAGTGCCGTTGAGAATGGCGATGTCGCATTCTCGGCAGACTTGGGACATTTCGACTGGCGCGTCGGCGAACCGCAGCGTCGGGTTGCGCAATTGCTCGCGCATTCGCGGATCGATGCCGGGACAATACACGAGACTTGGATTCGGCAGGCCATTGAGAGTGGCCAGAAGCTGCGGCAAAGCGGGAAAGGACTTGAGGTAAGCGAAGATCCTCTGGCCGCGCCCGCCAGGCCAGTTCGGCGGCTCGCCCATGCCGCCGCTCCAGATGCCTCAGTAAATGGCGTTCGGCCCGCGAGGATAGGGGTCGAGTTCGCGGAAGGTCATCAAGAAATCTTCGTCGAGCCAGCGATAGAGCTGGGCCACGTAATCAAGCGGCGGCGCGGACCAGCGACCGAGCGCCGCGTTCATATTCGCCAACACTT
>JBAUOG010000066.1:0-15094 GCA_049579625.1 Bryobacteraceae bacterium | reverse complement strand
GACGAAGCCGCGGCGGGATTTCCTGCCGCCTCAAGTGGACCTGTTGATCGCGGCGGTAGACCGGATCGAGGGCGAACACAACCGCGTGCTCTTGAAGGACGGCTCGGCTTTGCTGTATGACGCCTTGATTATTGCCACCGGCGCCCAGATCCGCCCTGACCAGACTGAAGGTTTGCTCGACGACGAATGGCGCAAAAGTAAGTTCGACTTCTACACGATGGAGGGAGCGGCGGCCTTGCGAACGGCGCTCGCATCGTGGCCTGGCGGACGGCTCGTGGTGAGCATCGTCGAGATGCCGATCAAGTGTCCCGTGGCGCCGCTCGAGTTCCTGTTCCTGGCCGACTCCTACTTCGCCGAACTCGGCATTCGGGACAAGGTGGATCTCCACCTGGTGACGCCGCTGCCAGGGGCGTTTACGAAGCCGATTGCAACCGCGCTGCTGGGCGACTTCCTGACGAAGAGAAACATCAGCATCACCCCGGAGTTTGGGCTGGCGCGAGTGGACAGCAAGCAAAAGAAACTCGTTGGCTGGGACGACACGGAGATCCCATACGATCTGCTGGTCTCCATTCCGACGAACATGGGCGACGAAGCCATCGCCCGCAGCGGCCTGGGAGATGAACTGAACTTTGTCCTGACCGACAGGCACACCCTTCAATCGAAGGCGTTCCCCAATATCTTCGTGCTGGGCGATGCCACTAATTTGCCGGCCTCGAAGGCCGGATCCGTGGCGCACTTCCAAGCAGAGATCCTGGCCGAGAACTTTCTGGCATTCGCAGAGGGCCGAACGCTTGCGGCGTCCTTTGACGGTCACGCGAACTGCTTCATTGAATCCGGAAACGGAAGAGGACTGCTGATCGATTTCAACTACGAGACGGAACCATTGCCTGGCTCCTTTCCACTACCGGGCGTGGGACCGTTCCCCCTGCTGGAAGAGACCAAGCTGAATCACTTCGGCAAGCTGATGTTCCGCTGGGTTTACTGGCACGTCCTGCTTCGCGGCCAGGAACTTCCAATCGGGGCACATATGTCCATGGCCGGGAAGACGGCCGGAAAGGCAGCGTAGTATGGCACTGGCAGTGGCTGAAGAAACCCGGGTCCAGAACCAGTTCGACGAGATCACCCGCAAGCTGGATGCGATCGCCGCCGAGATGGAACAGCAGCGTCGCTACCGCCTGGCGTTGGAGGACTTGAAGGACGATCTAATGTTGGTCTCAAGGGCGGCCTTCCCCGATGCCTTAAGAATTGCGGCGGAAATGGAGCGGAAAGGCTACCTGTGCCTTGCCGGGCAGATGGGTGGCATCGCCGACGCGATGGTCAATTCCCACTCCAGTGAGGACCTGGAACAGGCGCGGGCCAGCATTCCGCAACTTATCGGCTTCCTGCGACAGTTGACGCGTCCGCCGGTGTTGGAGGCGCTAGAGGTGATCGTAAACGGCTTCGGCGAAGTACAATCGTCGGCACAGCCCGATGTCTCGTTGAGGACGCTGATCGGCGAAATGAATTCACCGGATGCCCGCCGGGGCTGGGGGATTTTGATACGGTTCTTGAAAGTGGTCGGAGCAAGAAACGCCGGCAAGTAGAGAGGTAGACGAATGGCAACTATTGAAATGCTTGGAAGAATGTTGAGCCTGGACGCAGATGGACATCTGGCGAATCGCGCCGACTGGAGCCCGGAGCTCGCTGCGGAGATGGCGGCGGCCGAGGGCATCCCGCGGCTGACGGGCGACCACTGGAATGTCATCAACTATATGCGGAAGGTTTTCGAGACGGAGGGCGATGCCCCGTCCGTCCGGCGGCTTACCAAAGAGAGCGGAGTTGACACGAAGGGACTCTACGCGCTGTTTCCCAAGGGGCCCGCCAAGAAGGCCGCCAAGATCGCCGGCCTGCCCAAGCCGAAAGGCTGCGTCTGATTCCGACTGCTATTCAAAAAGGAGAAGACTATGACCGGTATCGACGAGAAACCCACGGCCGAAGCGGCAACGCAGGGCCCGCAACCGATTCAGAAGGTTTCGATCATCGTTTCGAAAGGCTCGCTGGAAGGCGTCTACCCTGGCCTTATCATGGCTAACGGCGCGCGCATGGAGGGGATTGATGCCCAGCTCTTTTTCACGTTCTTTGGCTTGGAAGCCATCACGGACAAGCGCATGGACCACTTGAAGGTCTCCACCGTCGGGAACCCCGCCATGCACATGCCGACCGTGCTCGGCGCAATTCCCGGCATGTCGTCCTTCGCCACCTCGATGATGAAGAAGGAGATGGAGAAGCTCGATATCCCGCCGGTGCGCGAATTCATCACCATGATTCATGATGCCGGGGGTGTGATCTACGCCTGCAAGGCATCAGTCGACATGTTCCACCTAAAGAAGGACGACTTCTGTTCGGAGGTGGATGGCATCATCACCGTGGGCGAGTTCTACGAGAAGTCGGCTGGGGCGCAGATCATCTTCACGTAAGCAAAGCCTTCACATCGGCGGTCTTTTGCTGTATGCCGCAGATGCGGGACTCTGCCAATGTGTACATCGGCGTTGGACGGACCGGACTGACGACCCTTCCTCAGTTACCCTTGGGAGGATGTCCTTTTTCGGTGGAGTATTGATGCAGTAGTGGTAGTTTCTCGGCCGGTACGAACGAATCCCATTTTGTTACTAACTCGGGATCGGGGACCTTTGAAGCCGTGGCGAAGCGCAGGGTGATGATCTGCTGCGGGCGGACCGGGAACACATATGTTGGTCCACCTCGTAGAGGCTGGGCATGATCGCCGTTCAAGTCAGTCAGGGCGGCGGACTTGTGAGGCAGCGATAGGGTCACCTCCGCGGTTCCGGAGTATCCCAGGCATTCGACGAGACGAACTTCGATGTCGCCTCCCATTCGCCGCATGGCCTCCACCAGGATGTTGCCCGATGTGGAGAGCACTGAGCCGCCCCCATGGTCGCCGCGGTTGGCGATGAGCAAGGGTGGGCAGTTGTATTCCCAAGCCCGCTGTGGAATTTCGGCGTGTTTCCAATCGCCCTCGTGGAAGACCAGTGCATATTGAAGAATGTGGCGGCCGCTGCCGCTGAGCCACGGATTCGGGTAGCCGTAGTATTTGTCGGTGGCGTTGTACAGATAGATGCAGGGAGTGTTGCCATTGAGTTCGCGGCCAGGCACACCGCGATCGAGAATAGCGACCCCGCCGCCCCCCGCTAGTGCGTAGTGCGACCAGCGGACTGCGGGAACAATTCCCTTCGTCCAACCATGCAGATCGGGGTTGGGCTTGTTCCAGGCGCCATGGGAGAAGCCGTACGGGATCCCGCGCCTCACCTCACTGATAGAGCCGGCGAGAGGAAACTCGGCCACCACGACCGTCAGATTCGGCAGGTCGTTCAACTCGGTCGTGAAGTCGATGCGGGGATGGTAGTTGTAGAAGGTCATCGTCCGCCGGCATGTGCCGCCCCCGATAAATGGGCCTTCCACCTCAACAATCGTCGCCAGCGGGCCTTGGCGCACTCGGATTCTTTGTTCGTGAGAACTGGTGGAGTCGAGACGATCGCGTTGCGGGCGGGGAAGCATGAAATCGCCCGGATCGCCGGATTGCGATTTGGGCCTTTCCGCTACGATCACATTAGCCGGGCCAGCCAGCATCTCCGTCCCGCTGGTGCGAAGGACCACGTTGAGGAGCGCGCCGGTTTCCAGGTCAATGCGTACCGCGTGCTGCATGGTCTCGACGAACGCGGGCAGCGCGACGTCAGTCACTGCCATCGGCTTGCGCCCGTACTTATGCCAACCAGCGATGCAGAACGGCGGCATTCGTGGTTGGCAGAGCACCATGCCGTCATCGGCGGACTGCCCGGGAACTCCCGGCAAGCCATGGGGCAGCAATACCGGATCGCTCCGCACCCAGCTCAGCGGGTTATACAGGGCGAGTCCATCGCCCGCAGGAACCATTGCTGCGCCCGCAGCCTGAGCCGCCGACGAGACGTGGTTTTCAACCCAATCGAAGCGGTCTTTCACATCCCAGGATTTCTCGTGCTCGAAGACCATGCCGCCGGCCGAACCCCACAGCGTGTTCCGGTCCATGTTCAGGAACATCAACGTCCAGGCGTTGTAGAGCTGTTGCGAGGGATACGTGTATTTGCCTTGCAGACTCGCGGCGGTTGCCAGCGTTTCGGTCGCCTGCAAAAGGTGCTCGCATTTCCGATAGGACGCCTTCACGCGTGGGTTCTCGATCCAAAATGAATCGAAGTCGTAAGCGGTTCCGCCCCGCATGGTTGGAATCTTGAGATTGCCGGCCCGCTCCAAAGCCTGCACATCGTCCAGGTACTTACTCAGGCTCGTGAACGAAATCTGGGGATGATCGGGATCGCGATTCCACTGCTCGAGAAACTCCGCCGGGAACTGCTTGCGCCGAGGCGCGAGCGCGTAGTCGCCGCCGCCGGCAAGCACCAGAATGGGCGCGCCCTCCGGCGTGATTGGCAGTTTCTTTTCGAGATATTTCTCGACTTCGGCGGTTTGCGCTGCGGTCAGTGGCTCCGTGGCCAGCATCACGGTCTCGAACTCGCTGTAATGGCCCGGGGAGAGGGCAAGGATACGCGTGCCGTCGGGCGAAACGGCCCAATGCACCGCACTCCCTGTCGGGTTCTTGCGCGTGTAGACCATCGCCTCCAGGCCGAGGCCCGCCGCAATCTGCGCCATCTGGTCGTGCGTTCCACAGACGTCGATGGTCCACGCAAAGCGTGGGCGCACGCCGAACATCTTCTGCTGCCAGCGCAGGCCTTCGACTCCAAGGCGCACCAGGGCCTCGCCGCCGGAAAGATTGATGGTGGACTCCAGGAAGAAACCGTTCACAAGCTCGACCCGCCGCTGCGCAATGGCCTGTTTCAGCTCAGGAATCCGCTTGGGCTGGAAGTTCATCATGGCAACCATGTTGTTGACTTCGGAGAGGACAAAGGCATACTGCGGGTCGTCCCGAACACGATCTAAGTGATCGAAGTAGCTGTTAGCGCAGTACACTCTCTCCATCGAGAAGCTGGTAAGCCAACCGCAACTGGCCGGATGGAAGTTCGGAACGACGTAGACACGCTTTCCCTTCAAAGCGCTTTCCCCGTGAGCTTGGCTGAGCAGCGGAGCGGAAGCGGCGGCAGCCAAGAATCCCCTACGGTTGAGCCATCCGGTTTTCTTCTTGAGGTTCCGCATTTAGATTCATCTCGGCCTTGCTTCGTTCTCTAACATGCCAGAACTAACTGGACGAATTGACCAGGTTTCCGAAAACCTTTTCGGCATAGAGGCGGCTAAGGCGCAGGTCTTCCGCAAGCGGGCGGGTAATGGTTGTCGCAGGGCGGTACGCTAACTCGACAACGATCAGCGGGCGGAGGCCGCGCTGCTTCAGGTAGCCGGCAATCTTGTAGTAATCGATGTCACTGTCTTCCAGATCTTCCAGCCAGAGCTTGTTCTTCGCGCTGCGTACGTGAAGTTCCTGCAGGCGGGCACCGACCTCTTCGAGGAAAGCAAGCGGGTCGAAGCCGCCTTGATAAGCCCAATCGACGTCGACGCAGATGTGCACGAACTGAGGATCGGTATTGTGCAGGATGTAGCGCCATTCGCGCGCGTTGTTCTCCAGCTGCGGTGTGTGGTGATGAACCCGAAGGGCAAAGCCGGCCTGTGACAAGGCGCGGCCCATGCGATTGAGTGAATCGGCTTCGACCGCCAGTTCGGCGTCGGTTTTCGGTTGGTCCTGCGGTTTGGGATCGGGATTATTGACGATGCCTTTGCATCCGAACGGTGCGCAGAGGCCACCGATATCGAGAGCCCGTGCGATGGTCTGATCGGCACTGTCCTTCTCATGCAGCAATCCACCCACGTAAACCGACGGCATCCTCAGTCCTTGCGCCCGAAGCAGGGCGAGCGTGCGTTCACGGAGGTCCGGTTGGAAGAAAGCCTGATTGAGCTCGATGTTGTTGAAGCCCGCCGAACGGGCCATGGGCAGGACTTCTGGAATGACCTCCGCCAAAGGCTTCTTCAGGGTCTGAGCATATTGCTGGAAGATGTAGCCCTCTACTGAAAGCTCAGACTGCGATACAGCGGCTGAAGAGAGAAGTGGTGCTGCGGCGGCGAGCAAGAATTCACGGCGTCTCATGGCCAGGATTGTCTCACTGAGCGGTTGCGATCGGCAAGGTACGGCCGACGCCTGAGCCGATAAGGCGGAGCTTATTCGTACCGCAGCGCCACCATGGGATCGACAGTTGTAGCGCGGCGGGCCGGCAGGTAGGCGGCCAGTATCGAAATCAGCGCAAAGAGCACGCCGATTCCGGCGAAGGACAGCGGGTCTAGCGTGCTCATGCCGAACAGCAGCGCACGTAGCAATTGAGCGGCGCCCGCCGCGCTGAGGACGCCGACGATCAAACCCACGAAGACGGGGCGGCCGCTCTCGCGGAGGATAAGGCCCAATACGTCAGCTTTTTTCGCGCCTAGCGCCATGCGGATACCCACCTCGCGTGTTCGGCGAACGACGGCGTAACTGACCGTGCCGTATATACCGACGCAAGCCAAGAGCAGACCAAGCCCACCAATGATGGTTGCGAAGATGGCCGAGAGGCGCGACATCACAAAGGTAGGAGTCGACGTCAGCAGATCGGCCAACGATGACGAATAGACGATCACGTTTGGATCCACGGCTTGTACCTGCTTGCCTAACTCAGCAATCACCGCCTTGGGGTCGCCCTCCGTTCGAATCAACATGGGAACGGTATCGATTTGGTCGGCAGGCAGGGGCAAGTAGGCCTTTGTTGCGTCGCGGCCGCCAGGGATGATGCCGCGGGTGTCCCTCGCCACCCCGATCACCCGATACGAGAGCCCCTGCGGAAAGACCTCTCCTTTCCAGCGTCGCCGGGCATCCAGCACCACCGTCCTGCCAACCGGATCTAGGCCAGGCCAGAGCTCTTCAGCAGCCGATTCGCTCAGGATAACGGAGGCTTCGAGGTCGCCCGACCGCTCTGCAAACCCTCGACCCCGTACCAGCGGGATGCCTAAAGTCTGCAGGTATCCGGCCCCGACATAGCTATAGAACAGAGTTCGAGCCGAGTTATCAACGGGAGGCTTATTGCCATTCAGGCCGACAGCCGCCTCGCGGAGGCCACCCGCGTCAGGAGCGTTGCCGGCCGAGACGGACACGACACCGGGCAACTGCCGAAGACGCTCTTGAAGCTGGCGCACCACGACAAGCTGTTTCAGATGGGTATAGCCGAAGCCGTCCGGGAAATTCGGAGACACCCAAATCGTGCGCTTGGTTTCGTATCCGGGATTGACGGTAGTGGATCGGATTGAACCGCGAATCAGAAGGCCGGCGCAGACCAGCAGGAACAGGCACACCGCAACTTGCAGTCCCACCAGAAGACCGCGGAGGCGGGCATTTCCAATCCGAAAAGCGAACCGGTGACCTTCCTGCTTGAGCGCGGAGGAGAGATTGGAACGTGATGCTTCCAAAGCCGGTGCGAGTCCAAACAAAATGCCTGCGACAAGAGAGACACAGAACACATAGACGAACACGCTGGCGTCGGGCTCCAGATGCAGGGCCAGGGAACCCCACTCCAGCGGTAGGCTTCCCGCGACTCCGATCATTAGAAGTCGCAGCGCCCACCAAGCCATGAGCAGGGAAGCGCCGCCGGACATCAAACCGAGCAGAGCACTTTCCGTTAGCAACTGCCGGACGATGCGGCCGCGGCTGGCGCCCACTGACAGACGAACTCCCATCTCCTGCTGGCGGGCCGCCGAACGAGCCAATTGCAGGCTTGCGACATTGGCGCAGGCAATCAACAAGACCAGGCCGACCGCGCCCATGATCAGCAAGAGGGCGTAGCCGAGGCCAGGATCGCGGGCAAGGCTGACAGGCTGGCCTAGGTTCGATCCAGGCGTCAGGCTGATCGTGAAGCGCTTGCCGCCCTCCGAGTGTGGGGCGTGCAGGGATCGGAGATGATCCGCAATCAACGTCATCGCGGCCTGCGCCTCGGGTGTGGTGACGCCTGGCGCGAGCCGGCCGTGGAGAAAGCAACCAGGTTCTTCCCGATCGTGCAAGAAACCTGCACCTTGATGCAGCAGCGGCCGGAGGCGCAGGGGAATCCAGAAGTTGGGAACGTTGCTGTTGGTCCCCATAAAATCGTGCGGCGTGACGCCGATGACGGTGAATGAAGTGCCGTTTAGTTTTACGTTCTTGCCAAGTAAGGAAGGTTTGCCCCCAAAGCGTCGTTGCCAGTAGTTCTCGCTGACGAGCAATGCGGGATGGGCGTCCAGATCGGTGGCATCCTGGGGCAGGAAGACGCGCCCGCGGATCGCATTCACACCGAGAACGGAGAAGTAATTCTCAGAGACACTCAAGGCGCTAACATACTGAGCGCCGCCTGCCGTCACGCTGGGCAGTTGAAAACCAAAAGCTCCAATCAGAGCGCCCGTACTGGCGTCTCCGGAACTGGCTATGTCGGGATCAGAGGCCAGTGCGAGTTCGTCGTTGGCCGAGGCGACGAGGCCCGAAAAGACACGGTTCTGATCGCGGTAGTCCTCATAGTCGGGATAGCTGAAGCTCGGGTCATAGGGAATCTGCGGAGTTGTCCGATAGACATTGACGAGTCTGCCCGGATCTTTCGCTTCTAGCGGTTGTAACAAGACCGCTTTGTAAGCCGTGAAAACTGCGGTGTTCACACCGATCCCCACCGCTAAAGCCAGGACGGCGACAGCGGTAAAGGCGGTATGCTTCGCCAACATGCGCGCTGCAAAGCGAAGGTCCTGAACAACCGTTTCAAGAAAGGTGACAATGTCCATGTCGCGCGTGCGTTCTTTCAGCAGCGTCGAATTTCCGAAGCGGCGTCGGGCATCGAACCGGGCTTCTTCTGGCGGCATGCCTTGGTCTCGATTCAACTGCTCGCGCATCGCGAGATGAAACTGCAGTTCCGTATCGAGATCGTCTGCGAGCTGATCTGCTTTGAAGAGGGCGCGAACTCGACGAATCAATCCCATAGTGGCCTCCTGTCAGGCTTCTATCTCTCCGGCAAAATTGAGAACGCGGGCCACCGCGGTTGTCAGGCTTTGCCAGTTCTCTTCTTCCCGGGCTAATTGTTTTCGGCCGGCCGCTGTCAGCCGGTAATAACGGGCGCGCCGGTTGTTGTCCGAAAGCCCCCATTCGGCCGTGATCCATCCCTCTTGTTCCATCCGATGGAGCGCGGGATAGAGTGATCCCTCTTCGACCCGCAGCACGTCGTTCGAGATCCTCTGAATGTGCAGGGTAATGCCCCATCCATGAATCGGGCCTGCCTGCAGCGTCTTCAATACCAGCAGAGCCAGCGTCCCCTGGAGGATGTCGTTCTTGGCTTTACCCACGGGCGGCTCTCTCCATAGATAGCTATAGGAAGTGTGGCGTGTCTTGGCGGTCCTGTCAATAGGCAGTCGCTTGCTTATGAAAACCTCAGCACTGACGTCACCATGAGCGCCGGAATCTACCGTTAAACTCTGTGGGTATTCTCAGAGCAGCCGAACGCGCCCGAGTTTGCATGAAGCACGGAACCGCGCGCGTAAAAGCAAGCAGAATTGCCACATTGTTGGATTCCAGTTCTTTCTGGAAGGATATTCTTCGCCGTATGCGTTTCATCCAATGTTTACGGGCCTCGGGACGGGCTTGCGGAATGCTCCAAGCCCTTCCAACTCCTACCGAGCCGCGACGGTTACGAAGCGGTTGCCCGGGATCTGTGTCAACACTCCGCTCGCAGTTGGAGTTTTCACACACACTCGTAAGCGAGCGGAATCGAGAACTCGGGAGCTTCAGAAACCTTACTTTCGCTCAGCGCCCGAACTGGCGCAGATGGTGGTCTGCGTGGAGATAACCCCATCGCAGCCAATCGGCCGGCGTCATCGGGCCGAAGATCGGGTGTTCTAAAACCGGCTGGGGTAGTTGACCGCAGAACCGGCCAACAACTGCCACCAGCGCCGCACGATCCTGATTAAACTCGATCGGCGGGGAACCCCCGTTGCCTTGCTCCATCTCGGGCCGGGTGCCAATCCCTTTGGGCCAAGGCAAGGGAACCTGGAGCGCAACCCACTTCATGACCGTGCGCTGGAACAGACCAGTTTGCGCACTGGCTGCCTTCTCGCCGAGCGCGTAAAGATAGGAGTCATTAAGGTGGCAGATCATCTGATGCACCGACATCTTGCCCCACTTAGCCGCATCCGCGGGAGATAGTCTGCCGATTCGTGTTACGACCTCCTGCCGGTCGGAGCTATTGCTCAGAGTCTTCATGCTTAGAAACGTACAACGAGTACCCAATTACTTCGCCGAAGACCTGGAATTGCCTCCCCCGGCAACAAATCAAGCGTCACAATTCGGCGTTCAGGACTCTTCTGCGATAAGGCTTCACAATTCGGTGGATTAGCCCAAGCTGCTCAACCGCATTCTGGTATGTAGGCATCTGAAGGTCGCGAAGCATGAATGGTGGCCGGCGCGGGTTCCCCGCCGCCATCAGAACGAGATTTCCATCGACGGCACGCGCGATGCCGGCTTCGATGCACACGTCGAGATTGAATGTCGGCTCAGGCGAACCGGTGATGTCCGCGATTACCAGGAAGGCTTCTTTCAGGGAACGCGCGATCGATACCTGAAGGGGAGCCTCCTGAATCTCGTCGCCGACCACGGTGGGCATGCCGGTGACTCTTTCGATCAAGTCTCGCAGGTCACCGCTTCGCCGCGCGGTAGGCGCGCTAAGGTCCGTAGCGAAGAATATGTAATGAGGTCTGGCCGGCTCTTGCCAGACATTCCAGAGATTCTGGATCGCTCCACCTACCTCAGCCGGGCAAGCACTTGCCCCTGTGTCCATCCTGAGCCACGTTTTATCGTCGCCATCGCTCCGATGCACTCGGCTATCGGCAATCACGATTACCGGCATGCCCGCAGCTATAGCCAGGTCGAGTTCGCGCAGGAAATAGCGATAAGGGCCCTCTGCTGCGCAGGCTTTCTCGTCCCCTCGATAGGGGATGACTGCCACGAAAGCACCGCAGCTTCCGATAATGCTCTGCAGGCGGTTGTCCCTGAAGCCCTTCTGGTCTTTCGCATCTCCGATCAGCCGAAAGCCGGCGGTCACAAGCTCCCGGCAGACCGCTTGCGCGCTGGTGTTGTCGCCGGATTGCCAGGATGCACTCACATAGACGTCGCGACTCCGTCCGGGATCAGGTCGGCGGTCGCCCGGGTAGAACGCCCGGAGAATTGCCGCGGCGACGTCCGCCGTCAAGTCCGTGCTCGGCACATCAATCCAAGACAGGGGGCGCACCAGCTCGCCAACTTTGGCATCGGCGATGCGGAGAAGAATCACTCGAAAGTCAGGTGACTGTGCGCGCTCGTCGCGGGCAACATTCAACTCATCCTGAAACCAACCGCGTTGTATCGCATCGGAGGAGGCGAGCGAGAGAATTCCCCGGCACTGCTCAATCGCCTTTTGGAGCCCGGTGCCAATTAACGCGCCGCCGTCCATGTCTCTGGCGTCGTACCAAATGTTCAGCCCTGCGACTTCTGTCAGCCAGCGAAACAGTGCCTCAGCGAAGACCTTGTCCGTGTGCGCGTAGCTCAAGAAGGCATCGAATTGACGCCTGGCCACAGGCACGCTCATCGGGTACGCCCATGCGATTGCGAAACGCGCTCCAAAACTCGATAATCATACACCATCGGCGGCCCAGCTTGGGTTACACCCCAACGTCGTGCAACGTCATGAACGCTTTGAACAGAACGCGCGGATCGTATTGCCCTTTGTATACCGGCGGCGGCTCGCGTTTGAGTCCGAGGAGCTTGTAGACGGCCATCTGGGCGGAACGGATTGAGTATTCAACTGTGAACACAACGTCATCGGGGATCTCGCAGAACTGGCCGGTGAAGGCCAAGTTCGCCCATCCTTCGGGCACAACCTGCGGTCTATCACCCTTCGCTCGCCGTAGAAACTGGCTGGTGATGAACGGCATCATGCACGGAATCGAGATGGAGGCCTCAATGATCCGCGATGCTTCCGCCTTGACACCGAGGTGGCCGAGAACCTCGGTCATGATTTCGCGGCCGGTGCAGGCCCACATCGGCTTCTTCACGAAGTCGCCTGGCCGATCCACGAACAGACCGTAGCCCCAGAAGACAGTCACATCCTCGGGCTGGCCGGCAAAGTGCGGCTGATGGGGCAGCACAATCGACATCAGCCAGCTGGATTCAGCGAAAGTAACGAGGCCGCCCTCGCCTTCCACGTTGCCGGTGAAGTCGCGGACAATGCGGAAGAAGTCAGGGTCGCGCAAGGTTGTGGTGAACGACACCCACTTCGATTCGTCGATGTGATCGCTGAAAACGGATGGATGTCCGAACTCGGGCCGTCCGGCGGCGATCTTTTCCCACAGAGTCCAGGCGCCGCCCTCTCTCTTTCCGTTGAGGGCGGAGGCCGAATCCATAGACCCCAGGCTGGAACCCTCCGTCATGGACCCGAGCGTGACGATGACACGATCTTGCGGTCCTACTGCGAACTCGTGAGCACTTCCGTCGCGCTCGCAGACGATTCGATCGACATGCTTCCCGCCGGCCTCGTCGCTGAAGCCGAGATCGGTCACTCGGGTCTCGACATCGAAGCGCACTCCCTGATACTCCAGCCACTTAAAGAGCGGACGAATCATGGAATCGTATTGGTTGTAGAGCGTGCGCATGATTCCATGCAGCCGATTGAACCCGGCGACCATGTGGGTAAAGCGCAAAAGATAGCGCTTAAACTCGACGGCGCTGTGCCACGTCTGGAAGGCGAAGGTGGTCGACCACATGATCCAGAAATTCGTTTTAAAGAACGAGGGGTCGAACTGGTCGGCGATGCTGCTGGTTCCCAGCAGGGCCTCCGGCTCCAGCATAAGACGTTCCAGGGTGAGGATGTGTTTTTCACTGAGCCCGAATTCGGGCGCGTCTTCCCGATGGCCGTCCCGAAAGAGCCGCGACTTAGAGGAGGTTTTCAGGGTGTCGTTAAAATCGAAGATCTCTTGAGTCACCGTCTTGCTCTCGTCGAGGGTGGGGATCGACGAGAAGAGATCCCAGGTGCAGAGGTATTTGCTCTCGAGCATTCGCCCGCCACGGATCACGTAGCCTTCCTGGGGTGACCCGGCGCCGTCCAGGCTGCCACCCAGGTGTTCGAGTTGCTCGAAGATCGTGATTTTGTGACCCGGGATGTCGCCGTCTCGAATGAGGAAGACGGCTGCCGCCAGAGAGGCGATCCCGCCGCCAATGAGATACACGTTAGTCTCGGCAGCGCGGTCGCCAATGATTCCGCTAGCGTCGGTTGGTTTTTCCATGAATGCCTTTCTGTTCACACGCGCCGGTCGGCGTTATTCAGTCCAAGTTCGTGCATCCGGCGGTCCGTTCGTAAGTCGTTCGAAATGAGGGATTCGCGTTCCCATTTTAGGCCACTTCGCCCAGCCTGCTCGCCAGACTGCGAGGTAACACTCAGCGAACAGCTAAGGAAAAAGTCTCGCCGGGTTTCCAAACCCCGAAAACATGTACCCAATTTTCGGTTCGAAATTCGGCGGTAGTATAGGGGGTCGGCGGCGTGAATCAATGAGCCATCCCTTCATCAAAGGAACACTGTTGGCACTACTGCTGGTTGTCGGCGTAAATCCCTCCCCGCCCCCTTGGCAGCCACCCAAGTCGGATTGGCTCTACGTTCTCGACCTGGACCAAAGCACGGCTCCCGAGAAGTCGCACATTCTGGTCGTCGATCCGGAGAAGGAGTCCGTGGTCGAAGAGCTTCCCGGATCGGGTTATCAGACGGTCTTCGCCCGTTCTAGCGATGGCAAACGTGTCTTCGTTCTGGGCGGCGCCGTCTTATCCGTCGTCGACTCGACGAACGGCCAGATCACTTCTCAGGCGAGTGTTCCCCAGAGAATTATGTTTACCGGGCAACCCGACATTCCCGCGATGGCCATCTCCGGCGACGACAAAACACTGGTCGTCGAAGATCGCGGCACGTTTTTCAACGAGAGTGCAGATCAAGCGTTCCTGGAATCCTTCGACGTCTCGGGTGCAACCGCCAGTCCGACGGGTCATCCTGTCGAAGCAACAAATTGCGGCGTCGCCAGTCTCACAGCGGAGAGGGGAAGCCCGAGGGTCTTTGTTCATTGCAACGGCACTAACTCGACCCTGACCTTGTCAGTCGGTTCTTCTGGAGTTCTAAGCCTCGCCGCTGATGTCCTGCTTCCGGCAGTGGTCTCCAGGAGCGGGCAAGGAATCAAAACCAAAGCAAAAGCATCTGTCGCTTGTGTCACCGCCGACGGTAACCCCGTGGTCGTCATGCAACATGGTGAACTGGTCCCAAACGCACCGCCAGGCTCTGTCCTTGAGCTCGATCCAGCACTGGCAGGCAGCGCTCCACGCTGGATACCCTTTCAGGCTTGTATCGCCACGCCTTCCGGCCAACTCTACGTGAAGTCGACACTACGTGCCAACTATTCCCAAGGTGAACCCGATCAAATCGAAGTCTTTGATCTTTCTGCCGGTAAGCAAATCGCCTCGATCCGAACGCCCGCGCCGGTTTCTGACGTGGCGCTAAGTGCTAAGAACACCACGCTCTATGCGATAAGTCCCTCCGCTCGTGCTGTCTATTTGGTGGATCCAAAGACAAACGAGATCAAGAAAACCATAGCCGGCATCGGCGAACATCCCGTCTTGGTCTTATCAGCCCGGTAAGGGGTTGTCGCGCCAAGTCAATGTAAACCGCTACCCGAATGGATTTGATGCAGACCATTGATCGGACTGACGATATCGCCATATCGGGACGTATCCTGGATGCGGAATCTGGTCAAAGAGTACGTGCTCTTCGCCGATGGGAACGGGCCGTCACTTTCGAGCGGGATGTATCCTCGGGTTTAACTGAGGGTTGTCAGATCAAATGTGCGGTCGCGGTAGGGACGACCATTGCTGATCGCCCCCCGCACAGATCCGTACGGGCGGGATTACCTTGGACGGTGCCACTCCGCGCTGAGCAAGCTCATGAAGTGGGACGTCGACAAAACGAGGTTGTACGTCGAATACCTGGTGTATCGCAAGTCTGTCGTCCTGAATACCGTGGGTCTCAATAAG
>JBAUOG010000065.1:0-7478 GCA_049579625.1 Bryobacteraceae bacterium | reverse complement strand
AAGCATTCACTGCGACCCCGGGGGATATGCACCCATCGGCAACGGCCGAATGAGGGGCAACGGTGTCCCCACGCGCGAGAAGGCGATGATCCAACAAATGGTCGGTATTGTCGGCGCCCTCGTTTTGCTAATCCTGGCGGTAGCCTGTGCCAATCTCGGTAGTCTGCTGCTGGCGCGCGGCGCAGCCAGGCAAAGGGAGATCTCCATTCGTGTCTCTGTTGGCGCCGGCCGGGGCCGGCTGGTCCGTCAGCTGTTCACCGAAAGTCTCCTGCTCGCGGCGCTCGGTTCGGCCGCCGGATTGGCGTTGGGCGCGATCGCATTGCGCTGGATTCTCTCTATCAGTGAAGCCCCGCCGTGGTTGAACCCGTCGCTCGATTGGCGGGTGATCTGCTTCACTCTGGCAATCAGCTTCTTCGCCGCGATCCTCTTCGGCTTCACTCCAGCATTGCAACTCGCCAAGCAGCGGCAGAGCGCCGTAAGAATGCGCCAGTGTCTGATTGGAGCGCAGGTGGCCGCCAGTTGTGTCCTTGTGATTGTGGCCGGCCTACTGGTTCGGGCGTTGAACCACGCGATGATCGACAATCCAGGCTTCAACTACGCCCAAGTGGTTTCAATCGATCCGCGGCTCTCGAACTACGGCTATTCAACAGAGCAGGCTCGCGCCTATTTCGAACAGTTGCGCAATGGCATGATCTCGCTTCCCGGCATCGACTCCGTCTCGCTCGTTCGCGTTCCACCATTGGGTAATACAACCATCACGAACGGAGCGAATATTGGCGGGCGTCACGTAGAGATTCAGGTCAATTGGGTTGAGCCTGAGTTCTTCCACACCATGCAGATCCCGATAATTCGTGGGCGCGGATTCACGCGGGGCGAGACCAACGTCGTGATCATTAGCGAGAACCTGGCCCGCCTCCAGTGGCCGGGCGAAGATGCCGTCGGAAAGCAATTCTCCACGGAAAAGGACGACGCCGGCAAGCCCATCAACAACCTGGTGGTGGGTATCGCGGGCAACGCCCGGCAAATTAAGCGCGAGAATCCCGATGGCGTTGAATCCTATTTCCCGCCAGACCAGTCTGATTTGCCGGACATGGTGCTACTCGTGAAAACAGCCAGGGCGCCCGAGGCGCTGGTCTCGTCCATCGGAGCAAAAGCGAGGGGCATTGATCCAAGGGTAATGCCTGACGTGCGCATGCTAAAGACTTCCTTCCGCGAGAAGTTGCAGTCTATCGAAACGAGCGCCACTGTCGTGAGCCTGCTCGGCGGCTTGGCGTTGGTGCTGGCCTGTTTGGGAATCGTCGGGTTGCTCGCTTACGCAGTTGCCCAGAAGACAAAAGAAATCGGGATCAGGATGGCCATCGGCGCAAAGCCGGTGGATATCCTCTCACTTGTGTTGCAGCAGTTGTCACGGCCGGTAATCCTGGGAATGGTGGCGGGCGTTGCGGGAGCGGCCGGACTTTCCAAACTCCTTCGCAGCGAACTCTACGGCATCAGCAACCTGGACCCGCTGACCTACGTTGCTGCACTCGCTCTTTTTGGAATTGTGATCGCGTTGGCGGCGATGCTCCCGGCCCGCCGCGCCTTGCGCGTGGATCCGCTCCGGGCGCTCCGGTACGACTGAGCTCTTGAGAGGTCACCGGACGTTGGAAGTGAGCAAGACCCCATGGAGCGTTCCCCAAAGGCTTTTGTGACTCGCCGACGGTGTCGGCGACAAAGCCGCTCCGGTGGTTGATCTGGGGTATACTCCGACTCAAGCTCAGGCGACAGGCCGCAAGCTGGAGCCAGGAAGCCCGGTCAGCCTATGAATAAAAGAGAGTTCCTAAAGACGTCTTGCGCTGTAATCAGCGGCAGCATTTTCTCGCGTTTGGGTTGGGCCGTTCGCGAGCAATCAGGGGAGCCTCGAACGAATTGGGCGGGTAACTACACATACAGCACCAACAATCTGCACCTGCCCAAAACAGTTGAGGAAGTTCAAAAGGTTGTGAAGAGTTGCGAAAAACTGAAGGCGCTCGGCGCACGCCATTCGTTCAATGGGATTGCCGATAGCACCGAGAATCAAATCTCACTGAAGCAGCTTGACCAGATGACGCTCAACAAAGGGGCGCACACGGTTACGGTTGATGCGGGCGTCACGTATGGCCGGCTGTCACCCTACCTCGACGAGAATGGCTATGCCGTGCATAACCTGGCATCACTGCCGCATGTTTCGGTCGCCGGGGCCTGTGCAACGGGGACTCACGGCTCGGGGATCAAGAACGGCAACTTATCCACCGCCGTGTCGGGGCTGGAGATGGTCACAGCCGATGGCGCGATGGTAACCTTGTCGCGCGAAAAAGATGGCGAACGTTTCAAGGGTGCCGTGGTTGGATTGGGCGCGCTGGGAGTAGTGACGAAGGTCACGCTGGATGTTCAACCGACGTTCCTGGTCGCCCAAATGGTTTATGAAAACCTGGCGCTGGGGCAGCTGGAAAAACATTTGGACGAGATCTTCTCAAGTGGCTATAGCGTGAGCCTGTTCACCGACTGGCAAAACCACCAGGCGACGCAGGTGTGGATCAAGCGCCGCGTCGAGCCCGGCGCCGAGATCCATTGGGACCCTGAGTTCTTTGGGGCAAAGCGGGCCACCCAAAAGCTTCACCCCTTAGCAGGGCATTCGGCGGAGAACTGCACGGAGCAGATGGGCATCCCCGGTCCGTGGTACGAACGTCTGCCGCACTTCAAAATGAACTTCACGCCGAGCAGCGGACAGGAGTTGCAATCGGAGTACTTTGTTCCACGCTTGCGCGGATACGAAGCCATCCTGGCGGTGGAACGATTGCGAGACAAGATCACACCAAATCTGTTCATTACCGAGCTGCGTACTATTGCCGCCGACGACCTCTGGATGAGCGAGGCCTACAAGCGGCCGTCGCTGGCCATCCACTTTACCTGGAAGCCCGACTGGCCTTCCGTCAAAGCGGTGCTGCCGATGATTGAAGAGCAACTTGCGGCTTTTGGTGCGCGGCCACATTGGGCCAAGCTATTCACGATGGCGCCTGCGCAGTTGGAGTCGAGGTACGAGAAACTGGCTGATTATAAAGCGCTGGTGACGGAGTACGATCCGGGCGGGAAGTTCCGGAATGCGTTTCTGAGAACGAATGTTTATGGGTAGAAACTTAGACCGATCACGAACATCCTCCATCGGGGGTGGGGCAGCCGCCCATCTTACCGGCGAAGTACGCGCAGAGGGCGGAGACCGGGCAAGCGCTGCACTTCGGATTGGTCCGCTTGCAGATTTTTTGTCCGTGACATTTCAATAACAGATAGGCGCGGATTCGGGCGTCGAAGGTTTCGCGATCGGGCACAGCGACCGGCGAACGGCCTGAGCTCTTGGCCGGGAAGGCTGCCGCGATGAGTTGTTGACCTAGCTTGTAATTCTGGCCGTAGTTCTCACGTTCTTGCCCTTGCTCGATGCGCACCAGAACATGAGTGCAATTGGATGGGACAGCAGCCACCGGCGAGATACCGCCGAAGAGCAGAACGCGGTCAGCGCCGGGATCGGCGATGCCTGGGAATTTCTTGAGCGACGCGCGAGCGTGGGCAATGGGCATAGCCTTGAGGGCCGCTCCCATGTCGCCACCAAACTCCTTTTGAAGCCTCTCAGCAATCTCCTTCAACCGCATGGCCCTGAGTTCCGGAACTAGTCCGCCGGGTTTCAAAGCGAGCGCGAGTTTTCGAGGATTCGCGGAAAGCAACCGCTCCGGGTCCGTCCCGATCCGGCCGGTGAGCGACTCCCAGCCCTTCTGGCACGAAGCGTCGCTGGGAGGATAGCCGGAGTGCCACCACAGCAAGAAAAGATACGGATCGAGTGGCCATCCTGGTTCCTGCTGGCCGTAGAAAGCTTCTAGCTCGTTCAGGAGTTTGTCTAGCCGTGGCATGAAGCTTCAGCCACTATAAGCCCGGTGAGCTATTCGTGTCGTGGGGCCCCCAATCCCAGTACTTTCGCTAGCCCGGATGGCTTCGGGCAAGCAGGATTTTCCGATTTAACAGAAACTCTTCGAAGGAACTCGCCATCATTACTTTCATGCGTTGTTTCGGGCATCGGCCCTGTTCACGACTGACGCCGGTTTTCGTGGCAAGCACGCTTGTCGCGACGTTCTGTTTCGGCCAAACAACGACACCCGCGAGCAGCCAGCAGAGCGACCCGGCAAAACCGGCAGAATCAACCCAGAAACGTATCTTCTGGATCATCCCCAACTACCGGACCTTTCCCTATCCGACTAACTACACTCCAATTCCGCCCAAGGAAAAATTCAAGATCGCTGCAGACGACGCTTTCGACCGCGGAACGGTGGTGCTAGCCGCGGCGTTTGCGGGCGAAGGGCAGTTGACAAATTCGAATCCGTATTTGGGGCAGGGTGTGAAGGGATACGCCTCGTATTTCGGGACGGCCTACGCCGACTTTGTTATTGGCGATTTCATGACTGAGGCAATCTACCCAACCCTCCTTCACCAGGATCCCCGTTATTTCCGGCGTGGCACGGGGGGCGGATGGTCGAGACTCGGGTACGCGGTCGGACAAATCTTTTGGACCCACACGGATTCGGGAGGCACACAGTTCAACTACTCCGAGATCCTCGGTAATTCCACCGCGGTGGCAATTTCGATGGCGTACTATCCCGACGGGCGAAATGTGAGCACCGCCGTGACCGAACTCGGAACCCAGATCGGCGTCGATATGGCGAGCAACGTCCTGAAAGAGTTCTGGCCCGACATACGGCAGAAACTCTCCCGGAAACATGCGGCCCCAGATGCCGCCAAGCTTGGCTCTAGCGACAATCACTGAGGCGGACAATTTCGACCCAGCGCACGGAGGCTAGTCCACTCGAAGGCGCTTTCGAGGGGCGCTGGAGAAACAAAGGGAGACTCACCGAAAGCGTCTGCGTCCGACTACCTGGCAGCCGAAGGGACTTCTCTCGCGTGGACCCGCACCTGCCTGGCTATGATGGGGTTCAGTTTTGTGGACCGCACTGGCTCGTGCCTACAGGCCCTACTGCTCAACACCGGGAGTCCTCAGATTCGTCCAGGGCTTGAATCGCGGCGAAGGCGGCTTCAGACTCTCGTTCGCGCTAGCCATGACACGCGTGATGGTGATGGGAGTTTGTCTTGCCCTGTAGCCGGAAAATGGGACTTTGCGACAGCGGAAGGAGAATGCGATGGATTCCAGTAGCGACATCATGAACGTGGCGAGCCGGCATTCGGTTGACGAAACGGTGGCGAGATTCCAGAGCCTGCTCGGGTCGAAGGGGGTCAAGCTGTTTGCGCTTATTGACCACAGCGGCGAGGCAGAGAAGGCCGGCTTGCACATGCCTCCGACGAAACTGCTGATCTTCGGGAATCCAAAGGGTGGCACGCCGTTGATGCTTGCCGCGCCGAGCATCGCGATCGACCTGCCGCTGAAGGCCCTGGTCTGGGAAGACCCGGGAGGTAAGGTCTGGATTTCCTATAACGACCCGCATTACCTCCAGACGCGGCATCAATTGCCGCAGGGGTTGTCCGGGCCGCTGGGCGCAGTGCAGGCGCTGTCGGCAGAAGCCGCGGAATAACAGGACCTCGTCGATTGTCAAATCCATCCTGTTCGGAGTGAAACGCTGAGACTAGCGATTGTCTCTATCTTTGCGGGATTCGCGTGATATCTGTAGTGCCATGAAACCGATGGTCCTCTTGGCCTTTCTTGCTGTTGAATGCGCAGCTCAGATCACAGTCATAAAGCTGCCCAGGCCAATGGGCGACGCGCAATTCGACTCCAACTCGGATGGAGTCACAATCATTTATCGTGACCGCAATTGGAAGGTTGATCTATCTCGGCTGCCGATTCGCCCGGATGAATGCGAAGACGCCGCCGCCAGGGAAGAGTGCGCAAGACATCCGGGAATCAGGTGTCTGGCCTGCGTTCGTGAGTGGCAACCGGTTGCGTGGGATGAAACGCGCAAGATCTTTTATCTGGCTGCCGGGACCGGTACAGCTCATAACAGGCCGTGGATTGTTCTGAGCTACAACCTTGAGACGCGTGAGCTTACGCGAATCATCGACTATTTCGGAGGCGGATTTGACAACAAGGGCGTGGTCTCGCCGTTGGGGAGATATTTGGCGTATGTCGAATATCAGGTCTGCGGCGTGTGCTGCACCACATCTGGTCTGCGAATAGTGGATCTCCAAACGAGAAGATCCGAATCATTCGCGCCGGCCTCCAAGGGCGACGACGAAAGAGTTTTGGTTAACGGGTTCCACTGGACTGCACCGGCAACCTTGGAGTACGAAGCCGACCTCAGGCGGGAGTCGGATTGCAGGAAGGATGCTGATAGCAAACCCCGACGGGCGTCGGGACGGCTCGACGTAACGCAGATGCTGAAGCAAGAGTGACGCGTCGTTAAAGCCAGTCCGGCCCGATCGCGCTGCGGGATTCGTGGTTTGTGATGGGTGGCGTAGGGGTGGATGCGAGCAAGGCTCCGCTCGGTATGGCTCGCTTCTACGGATGCGGGCCGCCGGCACCGCGTCCGCCCGGTCCTCCGGATCCGCCATGACCACCGAAGCCCCATGGGCCCGGCTGAAGTTGATCGTACTTCGTCTGTTGGTCTGTGGAGAGAGTCGCGTAGAACGCGCCTTGCGCCGTGGCGCGGGCTTGCACTTCCTGCGTTGTCAGCGTCCCGATCTGGGCGGCCAGCGCGGTGATGGCAGCGCTGTCCTGCGTCTTCACGGCCGCTTGCAGCGCTTTATGCGCAGCCTGCATCGAGGGGGACAGAGTAGACAGCGCCGCCTGTTCCGTGGTGAAGATGGCGGTTGCCTGCGTCTGCTGTTCCGCGTTGAGCGACAGCAAAGTTGTCAGACGAGTGACCTGGTGGGCCGTCATTTGCGCCGGAGTAGGCTGCGACGGAGGAGTGTTGGTTGTGGTCTGCGATACGAGAAGACCTGCGCTGACTACGGCGAGCAGGGAAATGGAGATGATGCGGTTCTGCATGGATGCCTCATTTTCATTGACGCGCGTCTCGACAACCTGTGCGCTGAAGATCTGTAAAGAGTGGGGTATTTGACCGGCCGTTATTCGGGCAGTTGTGTCCGGCGATCGCACAGGTGTGCGCTGGACGGGCGAGGCTGCGCACTTATAAGGGCCGCTGAGAAAAACGCGTAGTGCGCCGATTCTTCTGACTGTGCGTGAGTTCGGTGACGATTCTATTGCGTGTGGCGAGATTCTATAGGCGCCGCGTTGAATAACCAAACGCTCAATTAACCATCTTGTGTAACGAAAATATCCGCAATGTACTACGCAGAAGCGTAATCTGCCCCATTGAAGTGTCCAAGCAGAACGCGATTTCAGGTACTTGGCGGCTGACAGCGCTTACATTCGGAGGGCCTTTGGAACAGGCTTCCGAAGTGCAATGTTAGTGGGCAAGAGCAACCGGAAGTCAAAGTAAGATTCGAACCGGAAGCCGGTCAAAAGG
>JBAUOG010000064.1:0-2012 GCA_049579625.1 Bryobacteraceae bacterium | reverse complement strand
GTCTCGGACGAGTCGGCCCTGCTGCACGAACCGCTTGCCCCGCGTTAACCAAGCTAGTCGAAATGTCTGTCGATTCTACCAGCGAGCCAAGTAACGCCCGGGCTGCAGAACGTGCAAAGCTAGCCCCAAAACAAGCGAGCCTGGAATGCGATTTGTGCTGGGTTTCTCGGCGCAGACCGCGAGCCGGGCAGCTTTTGGCTGCTTGATTGGCGGTCAGGCTTCGGTTGGGTCATGCTGTGCTTTCTTTCTTGGTGAGGCGCCGCGGTGGACCGGAGCGTCCGGACTCCGGCTTCAGGGTGTCGTTGTTAGCAACGTAACGGCAGGGCGAGCCGGTCGAGCAGGCGGAAGAACGCGGGCTGCCAACGATTCCACGAGAGGAGCCGATACACAATCCGTCGGCTCGTGCGAGCGATCTGAGCCGGGATGATAACGAGCGCGTGTCGGAAGGTCGCAAAATCCATTCGCAACAGTGTCTGCTTTTCCTTGCGGCGCTCTTCCGTGCGGCGGCCGCGCTCGGGAAGCAGCAGCGCCGTCCAGGCTTTCAGGCTCCAAGCCAGCCCGGCCATCACCATGTAGGCCCAGTTGCTCAGCAGGTTATCGACCGGCGCGGTCAATGCCCGGACGCCGTTTTTAAGTTGCTCGATGACGTTCTCCTGATTGCAGCGGCCGTTGGCCTTGAGCACGATCTTTTCAGCCGAGTGCCGGCGATTGTTCGTGATGTAAAAGAAGCAGCGCCGGTTGTCGAACAGTTTGCCTTGGCCGTCCGATTCCTCAAGGTCCTTCCAGACCACAACCACGCGGTAGGTCTTGTCACATTTGGTCGGCTGATAGTCGAACTCCGCCACGTGTTCCTCCTTGAGCCGGATGTTCTTGTAGCCGCGTTCTTCGACAATCCGCTGTTTCACGTTGTCGGGCTTCTGGCGCGGCTGGCCGCGGGACTGCGGCTTTGGCCGCCGCAAGCGTTTCCAGGCGGATTCTGGCAGCTTTTCCGCCAATTCGTAGAGGTTGGGCATCGCGTCGATCCCGAAGATGAACTCGACCCGTTGCCCGTCCCAGCGATCAAGATGCTCGGTCTGCGTGAACTTGGTGTCGCCGCGGAGCGTGATCCGTCGGAAACCGCCTCGGCGACATACGGCGATCGCCCGGTCAAAATAAATGGCGGCGTTCTCGTGGCTGGGGCGATTGCCGCTGCGATTGAGCAGGTACAGCGGCTCGCCCGTGTTGGCCAGAGAGATCAGCAGCGGATGGTAGCCCCACTGGCCGTCGTAGCTGATGTCCATTCCCTGTTTGCATTCTCCCTGGGTCTCGACGATCGTTCCGTCGCCGTCAATGATCGCTTCGTCGAAGAACTCGTCCGGCTGTTGGCGCCAGACCTTCAGCCGCACCTCGTTAATCGTTTCCTGCAGGAGAAAGACGTCCCAGGCGTCGAAGCGCCGGCAGAAGTCGCCGGCGGTGGTCGGATCGGGAATCCGCCGCGCGCCCAAAGCATCGAGAAAGACTTCGTTGGTCCGCAAGAGTTCCAAATGTTCCAGGCAGGTGCCGCCGGCCAACACATTGTAGGCGATGTTGAGCACGTGATCCGATTCGTGATATGGCATGTTGAGCTTCAGCAGCTTGACGCGCTGGTTGATCGCCTCGTCCAGACCGATCGCTTTGACCAGTTTGTGGATCAGTCCGATTCCGCCCGCCGAGATCGCTCGCGTTCGCTCCACCAACTCATACTGGATATTGTTGGCGGTCAGGGCCGGACGGTCGCAACCTTGCGTGTTACGTTTGTCAAGCCGCCGTTCGATCCGCCGCTTGCACCGGGCCAACCTTTGCCGTATCGTGGCGTTCACTCGAAAACCCTCCTTGTGTTTGGCGAAATGGACTTTTCGATATCCATTAAACGCCGCTGCACGCCGAGAGTTTTCGAGTTTTTTCATGCCGCCAGAAAAAAACTCCGCTTTGGGGTTCGCTTGGCTAAGGCCTAGTCGGTCGCGTAGGGAGGAGACGTCGACTGGATAGAAGAC
>JBAUOG010000063.1:0-2795 GCA_049579625.1 Bryobacteraceae bacterium | reverse complement strand
CACTACTGCCGCCTCGTCCGCTTCTTTCCCCCAACTCAAAATGTAGTGGAGACCTTTGAAATGTCCCTGCTGAAAACAAAGGGCATTCCCCCTTCACGTCGGCCCAACTGCGAAGGTTGGGCTAACGTCACGTGGTACGTCAAGCTCGCCTCGTCGAAACTGATGCGGTTTTTCACATCACCGCACGCGGGAATTACCGCCAAACGGTTTTCTTCTCAGACCAGGACCGGGCCGAGTACCTGGAGCTACTTGGTCGCCACGCCACACTGGAAGGCCTGGAGATCTTCGGCTGGTGTCTTATGACGGTTCTCCGCTACATCGAACTGAATCCTGTGCGCGCCGAGCTTGTCGCCAAGGCCGAACAAGAGCGAATAGGGACGTCCGGGGAACTTCCGGAACTTCCGGGACGGAGAGATATGGCGGCGATGTTTTTGGTCCGATATCATCACTTCGTAGCACTCGACCGCCTACGACGACGTGTCTGATACCTACTGGCCCAGCGGGGCGGTACCCGGTCCCCGCAATCCGCCGACGCCGACAATCTGGTGAGGAAATAGTGGGAAGGGACAGCGTGCTTGACTACCTATCCGCCAGTGGCGGATAATGGCGTTTGAGTGGAGCTGATTGAGACCTCCGTATTCACGAAGCAAATCAACGCTCTCCTCACTGACGAAGAGTATGGGCAGTTTCAATCCCAGCTTGCAGCGAATCCCCAGCTTGGCCGTCTTATCAAGGGCGGGGCCGGGATACGGAAGATTCGCGTAGCCATTGGATCAAGGGGCAAGAGCGGCGGTGCCCGAGTGATCTACTATTGGGCGGTACGACGAGACGTGATCCTGCTGCTGTATGCCTATCCCAAGAACGTAGCGGCGGATTTGACTCCGAAACAGGTTTTGCAACTCGCCAGAGTGGTCAAAGAGGAGTTCGGCGATGAAAAAACAGATGTTTGAAGAATTACTGGGAAGCGTGCGCGAAGCCGGGGCCGTGCTGCGCGGCGAGAAGAAACCGTCTCGCCGGATTGTGATCGGCGCATCGGGCGTCCGCGCAATCCGCGAACGAACTACCCTTTCGCAGTCGGAGTTTGCGGAGTTGATCGGCGTCAGCGTCAAGACACTGCAGAACTGGGAGCAGGACCGGCGCCGCCCGACCGGGCCCGCCGCTGCGCTACTGAGCATCATTGCGCGCGAACCACGGTTGGCGGTGAAGGCGATCCACCGAGCGTAGACTTGCAGAGAGTCACGCTTGGTCGGCCGCGGACGCTTTGCCCAACTCATTGAACAATGGGGACAGGCGGAGATTTTAATCTGACAACCCTCAGCGAAACCCGAGGATATCGCGGCGTTCGGCTATGGCGCATGAAAGACATGGCGCGGGGGAAGAAAGATAGTCGTTGCCGCTGCAAAGGGCTGGGGCTACCACAAGGGGAGAGGGGCATAATGATCGATTGGACGAGTTGCGAGCTGGTGGAGCGGGTGCCTGGCAAGGTCGCCGGGAAGCCTGTTATCAAGGGCACGCGGATCGAGCCCGACACGATCGTGCAGGATTCCGAAATGGGCTCTCCCGTCGAGGAGATCCACGAGAATTTCCCCTCCCTGACGATTGACACCATCAGGAAAGTGATCGGCTTCGCTCATAGCCATCAGCCTGTGCTTTGAGGGTTCTCCTCGACGAAAACCTGCCCCACAAACTGCGGCTGCACCTGCCGAACCATGAACAACGACCGCCGTTTATGTCGGCTTCGGCGGCTTCAAGAACGGCGCGCTCCTGCGGGCCGCAGAGGAGGCGGGCTTCGATGTCCTGATTACGGGCGACCTTTCGTTGGAACATGAGCAGAACATGGCGGCTCGGAAGATCGCCATTGTGTCGCTGTCAGCCAATAGCTGGAATATCGTGAAGCATCACGTCGCGAAGATAGCCTCGGCGGTCGGTGACGCGAAACCGGGATCGTTCGTGCGCGTTGACTGTGGGATATTCAGGCGCGGGCGAAAGCCACAAGGCCGATAGGACGCCGATGGGGCACGAACCCAAAGCGGATGAGGACGCTTCAACGCACCGCTCCGCAGCCGAACGGTCTGCGTCCTTTCCGCCAGTCACAAACTTACAAAATTTTCCCGTTTCCACAAAAACCCTTTGATCACAATACGTTCGGCCACTTCTCGGTTTTTAGCCCGCCGCAGTCCAACCCGCGGCGGGTCGAAAATCCTGGGTAGGTAGACGGAGAATCCGTCATACCAATTTGAAAGGTGTTAGCAAATGTCAGACTCGTCTTCAAAACTCCCGGAGACCCCGGGCACACTGACAAATGAAGAAGTCCGGGCGAACCAGGAACCGGCCTTAAAAGACGCCGGCTCGGTGTCGGGCGAGCAATCCGTGCCGCCCGAACCAACCAGGCAGAATCAGGAACCGGCGCCAAGCAATAAGAACGCGCAGAAAGACAACAGCCCGGAGGTCGATGCCCGCACAGCGGCCAATAGGCTTAACGCCCAGAAAAGCACGGGCGCAAAGACACCCGAAGGCCGTGCGGCCTCCTCGCGGAATGCTATCAAACACGGCCTCTTCGCCGCGGACATCACCCAGTATTTTCGGAATGACGAAGAATCCCAACGCTACCAGCGCTTCGTCGACGGCCTCGTCAAGGACATCGAACCCGTAGGAGACTTCGAAAACATCCTGGCCCGTCGCGCCGCCGACATCCAGTTCCGGCTCGAGATGCTCCGCACGGCGGAATTCAAGATCTACGCTGGCAACACCGGCCTCATGAACGACACCATGGAGGAGCTGCTCAACCGAAGCGG
>JBAUOG010000062.1:0-1696 GCA_049579625.1 Bryobacteraceae bacterium | reverse complement strand
GCACCAACGCCAAGAGCATATGCACTTTGGTGAAGGAAAGCTCAAGCGGGCGGCAACCCGCTTCTGCCGCCGCCGCGGCCATCAGTCCGCGCACCAGATTGTAGGCCATTAACCCGGCGTAGAACTCCTTGCGTACCATGTCGGCGGATTTGGCCTCCGATTGATCCATCTGCAGGGTGGACTTGACGGTGCGGAAGTGTAACTCCACCTGCCAGCGCCAGCCGTAGAGTTCGAGCAGGCGCTGGGGCGGGTAGGCCTGGACGTCGGTTAAGGTCGTAAAGAGGTAGAGCGTTTGCGGGCGATATCCGCGTGGCTGCGCTTGGATGATGATTAAGCGACCCGCTACCGGTTCTTTGCGCAGGCCCGGATCAATCTGATCACGCGAGCTGGGTGACCAGACCACCGCTCGGTCCAGGAAACGGGGCAGGCGTTTTGTACCTGCCAGACGCCGGGCTCGCACTTGCGTCAAACGAACCAGGGCTTGCCCCCCGCTCTGGACCGCCGCCCGCACCACGCGCCAGACACCGAAATTGCGGTCGCCGATGT
The DNA here is from genome assembly GCA_049579625.1 of Bryobacteraceae bacterium. Classification (GTDB taxonomy): domain Bacteria; phylum Acidobacteriota; class Terriglobia; order Bryobacterales; family Bryobacteraceae; genus CAJCIT01. Next base: position 1,150 of record JBAUOG010000062.1, on the reverse strand, counting down.
GGAGCACCCGTTGGGCCTCCTCCAGCAGTAACTCCACGGCCAGCGCTTGCTCGCTCACACGCAGAGAGGCAATCCGCGCAGCGGTAGCGATGCCGGTAGCAGCGCAGAAACTGACCACCACCCGGGCGACGCACCAATAGGCTTTCTTGCGGCGGGTCCGGTGAGCCGGGAACTCCTGGCCGATGTCGCCCTGGGGACGCAGGCGCTTAGTCGAACCATCCAGCAACCCCACCGGCAGGTCTTGGTCGGGCCAAGTGCCTAGGGTCAGCAAAGCGGCCACGAGCTGGCGGAAGCACTGGCGTACCCAGTCCAGCGGCATGCGCTGGCGAGCATCGGAGTAAGCGGTGGTGGCTTTGGACTTAATGCCCCGAGATAAGCGCTTGGTTTTGGCGCAGAGGCGGTCGGCTCCGCCGCGCCGGGCGTCAAGGACGGCGGCTTCCAGAGTGTGCTTGGGTTGAAGCCATTGCCAGATGAGATACCAGAGGGTGATGAGGGGTACCCAAAGTCGCTCATACGAGCCGGCGGGTGCCTGGAGGTCTGCCAAAGCCACGAGGCGACGGAACACTTTGAGGACCTGGGGCGGAGCGACGGAAGGGGCGGGGGTAGGCGAAGCGTGGTGGGGTGTTTTTTTTCATTGTGGTGTTGTATGTATGTTATTAATATACATACGTTACAGTACGCTATGAACCGTTCCTTCAAAGCAACAAAAAAATGGCCGCCTCACTTCCAGGCCCTCTGGCCCGCGCTCAAGGGCTCGCTGGCTAAAGTCCACAAACCCTGCATCCGAAAAAACTGTCCCGCTTGCGCTCGGGGAGACCACCATCCGGCCTGGATGCTCAGCTTCACTCATCGCGGGCGGCGCCGCTGCCTTTACGTGCCCCTGAAGCTGGTGCCAGCGATCCGTAAGGCACACGCCAATGGTCGCCGCCTGGAAGATCTGCTCTATCAGGTGGGACCAGCCCTGCTGAAGGAGTTCCGCCGCCAACGCGCTAAATCTGCCAGCCTGCCGACGTCAAAAAGCTAGTGGCATTGGATTTGTAATCTGCCGTATCGCCGATTTGTAATCGGCAGGCCGCCGGAGGCTCGGAGGGCTTGCGAGCGTGCGCACACCCCGCAGAATACAATTCTGCGATACGGCAGATTGCAAATC
>JBAUOG010000061.1:0-1817 GCA_049579625.1 Bryobacteraceae bacterium | reverse complement strand
CACGAAGTCTTCGAGGCGGCCTGCCGCCGCAGTGGAGTGCTCTCCGTCAACCGCATCGACGAGTTATTCTTTCTGGCTGAGGTGCTTGCCAAACAGCCACGACCTCAAGGACCGCGCCTGACCATCTTGACGAACGCAGGCGGGCCAGCTATCCTGGCCACCGACGCGTTACTTAACGCTGGAGGGACGTTGACCGAATTGGCGCCCCAAACTGTTGCAGCGCTCAATCAGGTGCTTCCTGCGCACTGGAGCCACAGCAACCCGGTGGACATACTGGACGACGCCGGCCCCGAGCGGTACGCCAAGGCCCTTGAGAGTGTCGCACAAGACCCACACAGCGATGGGATGCTCGTCATTCTGACCCCCCAACCTTTGAGCGACCCGACGTTGACCGCTGAGCAGGTGAAGCGTTTCGCTAGAACGACTGGAAAACCGATTCTGGCCAGTTGGATGGGTGGGGCGGAAGTGGCCAGCGGCATCACGATTTTGAACCGGGCTGGTATTCCTACATTCCTCTATCCGGACACCGCTGCCCAGATCTTTGAGTATATGTGGCGCTACACCTCCAACCTGCAAAGCATCTACGAAACCCCACATCCGGCCCTTGAGTTCAACAAGGACGGGCCCGACCGCACCCTTGCAGCGAAGCTCCTCGAAACTTCACGCCAGTCGGAGAGAACTCTCCTCTCCGCAGATGAATCATTGCAATTTCTGGCTGCCTATGGCATCCCAACAGTCCAGACGCTGATTGCCACCAGCGAGACCGAGGCCGTCGCGCGTGCAGAGGACATTGGATACCCGGTCGTCCTCAAGCTCCTTTCAGAAACAATCACCCACAAAGCCGATGTGAATGGCGTGCAGTTAAACCTGACTGGAGCGAACGCGGTGCGACAGGCCTACAAGTCTATCGAAGCATCGGTTGGTGAGCGAGTGGGAGCAGAGCACTTCCAGGGGGTGATTATCCAGCCTATGATCTTCCGCAAGGGCTACGAACTCATCCTGGGCAGCAGCATCGACCCACAATTCGGCCCGGTGCTGCTCTTCGGCTCGGGCGGGCATCTCGTGGAGGTCTATCACGACCGCGCCCTGGGACTGCCACCGCTCACCACGACGCTGGCGAGGCGCATGATGGAACAGACCCGCGTCTTTCATGCCCTCCAGGGGATGCGTGGGCGCCCACCTGTTGATCTTGATGCGATTGAGGAACTCCTGGTTCGCTTCAGTTACCTGGTGATAGAGCAGTGCTGGATCAAAGAGATCGACATCAACCCGCTGCTGGCCTCTCCGGAGCAATTGCTCGTCCTGGATGCGCGTGTGGTCCTGCATGGATCTGAGATCAAGGAAGAGAGCTTTCCTAATCTCGCCATTCGCCCGTATCCCAGCCAGTACATACGATCCTGGACATACCCTACTGGTGCATCGGTCACGCTTCGCCCTATCCAACCGGAGGATGAGCCACTTATGGTCACGTTCCATGAAACACTCTCGGAACGCAGCGTCTATTTCCGCTGGTTCCACATGCTGAACCTGAGCCGACGAACTGCCCACACGGAGTTGATCCGCATGTGCTTCATTGACTACGACCGGGAGATGGCGCTCGTCGCTGCATACCAGGATCCTCAGACCCAGCAGGAGGAGATTATTGGCGTGGGCCAACTCATCAAATCTCATAGCGCTAAGAGCGCTGAGATCGCCTTGCTCGTCGCAGACCAATTCCAGCGCCATGGATTGGGAACCGAGTTGTTGCGACAGTTGATCCAGTTCGGGCGCGATGAACACCTCCAGCGCCTCACTGGCAGTATGCTTGTTGAGAACCG
>JBAUOG010000060.1:0-2713 GCA_049579625.1 Bryobacteraceae bacterium | reverse complement strand
GCCGACGGCGACGACTCGAGCAATTCTGGGCATACCTCCCAATGAGTCGGCCATCGCCGCCCTGAGTCTCACAGAATTTCGGTAAAGTGGTGACTGTCACGGAACTCCCGGAACTCCCGTCACGGAACTCCCTGGCCACCGCCGTCCAAACGGCAGAACAAATTGTGGCAGAAATCGAAGGGGCGGCGGAGATGAGGCTTGGCGTTCAGTTGTGGGCTCCGTCAAACGCCCAGGACGAACAGGAATTTACGCTGAGAACCGTACTGCCAATCCTCCGCAAACTCGGCTTTCAAAACGTCCGATACAACCACGGGAGAAGGGAATTTGGCCGGGACGTGTTGTTCGCCCGGCTCACGGAATTCCAAGACATTGAATTCTGGGGAGCACAGGTCAAGTTCGGCGACGTCTCGGGGAGCGTCTCGTCGGATTTAAACGAGTTGATCGGGCAGGTGGATGACGCCTTCAAAATGCCCTTCTACGATTTGTATACCAAGCAACAGCAACGGATATCGAAGCTGGCCGTTGTCGTCTCAGGCAAGTTTACGCAAAACGCGATCGAGAAAATCTGCGGGAAAATCGAGAGCAATGCAGTCAGAAATAACCTAGTGTTTATCGATGGTGAGAAGCTAACGACCTTGGCAGAACGGTTCCGCAATAAGGTCTAGTCGGTTGTGTTCCAGTCATTAGCGAGGCACTGGGAATTGGGGACGCCCTCCATTCCCCCGCTGACCTGCCCGGCACCGATGCGCCAAGACACGGTCAGTTCCGTCTGTTGGTGCCCGCGGCTGAGACGAACATGCGCTTCCCCTTGAAGGCGTGTTATATCAAGAGAGTCCCGAAAATGTTGCCAACGGCACAAATCTCGCCGGAAGTGCGGAACTGGCTAAACGAAGGCGGATTTGAAAACCTCTGCTTTATTAGCTATCCGCACGTCCGTTCTGGCTCGGGATTGAAAGACTTCGCGAGCCGAATCCGCGAAAGCTTATTGGAGGAACTCGAACTCGCGGGGGCGAATCCAAATGTCTTCATTGATCATTCCATCCCCCCCGGTTCTGAATGGCCGCGCCATTTGAAGGAGAACCTCGGCCAAAGCGTTGCCATGGTTGCCATCCTGGCGCCGCTTTACTTTACGGAGGACCATGGCTGGTGCGGTAAGGAGTGGGCTGCGATGACTGCGCTTGGGCAAGCCCGTCATCCAAACTCAGCTATCAAGCCGATCATCCCCGTATTGTTCCGCGAGACGTCTATACCAGCCGGGGCTGGAGAGGTTCAGTACGTCGATCTATCCCGGGTTTCGATTTCGGGCAGGCGCTACTACTCGACCGAAGACTTCCGAAGGAAGGTTCTCGGTATTACGGGCCAAGTGCTCGAAATCGCGAGGCACCTCTATCTCAATCGCAGCCGTGCCTCGGATGGAATCAACTTTCCCATTTTGTCGCCGTTTCAGATGCGGGGCCCGATGATCGAGCCCGCGCAACCGCCGCCGCTGAGGGCTGCCTGATGACAACTCCCGAGCCCACTCAGCGCTGCACATTCGTGACGTTCTACTCGTACAAGGGTGGGACCGGAAGGTCGATGGCGCTGGCAAACGTTGCCTGCCTGTTGGGCCAGGAATTGGCCAAATCCGGAGGGAAGGTTTGTGTCATCGATTGGGATCTAGAGGCGCCTGGGCTTCACCGGTACTTCCCGGTGGCGGAGGTCGCCGAGAATGCGGATAGGCCCGGTATCATCGATTACTTCGCGGACATCCGGCAGAACCTCGATGACGAATCCTACCAGAAGCTTCGGGAGCCCGACGGATGGCGGGTTCTGGATGAGAAGGCACCTCTGTTTCCCCACATCGTCGAAAACGCCGCAGCCGGAGTGGATCTCATAAAAGCTGGCCGTTTTGGTCCGGACTACGCCGATCGTGTCGCGTCCTTTGATTGGGCCGATTTCTATCGCAGCCGGCACGAAGTTTTTACCGTCCTTCGGGATCTCTTGGGCGCTCGATACCAGTGGTGCCTGATTGATTCGAGGACCGGCCTGTCTGATGTGAGCGGCGTTTGCACTATGCTCATGCCGGAAAAGCTGGTCGCTGCTTTTACACCGAATCGTCAGAGCGTCGATGGCATGCTGGACTTGGTCAACAAGGCAGTCGAGTACCGGAGGCGGTCTAATGATCCACGGCCACTTGCCGTTTTCCCTCTGCCAAGCCGGATCGTGACAGAGGAGCACAAGCTATTGCAAGAGGCCCAGACGACTTATCGGGCTAAATTCGAGCAATGCTTCCAGCGCGCCTATGGCATTGGCCGGTGCGACCTCGGCGAGTATTTCGAGGAGGTGGCGATTCCCCACAAGGGATTTTACGGCTTCGCCGAGCAAGTGGCCGTTCGGGATGACGCTTCAACAACCGACGCCCTCTCGATCAACCGTGCCTATGAGCGGTTTCATCGCCGGCTGGTAGCGCTTGATTGTGCTTGGGACAAGGATGAGGCCACCGGCGCCGCCGAAGCAGTTCAGGCCCAGTCATTTCAGTACGACGTGTTTTTAAGCTACAGCCATCGCGATCGGGAGTGGATCGAGCGCTTTATCGAAAGCTTGCGGTTGATCACACGCTTAAAAACCGGCAGAGAGCTGCGGGTGTTCCGTGACGATGGAGGGCATTCGCTTCCAATGCGCGACTGGAATGCACAGATTAGGGTTGAACTCGAACAGAGCGCCATCATTATCC
>JBAUOG010000059.1:0-1713 GCA_049579625.1 Bryobacteraceae bacterium | reverse complement strand
GTTATATATCGATCGGCGGGAAGCGCCTAGCAGGCCAGCGAGCACGTCGACAGAGCCGCCCACCCATCGCAGTACTCGACGCAACGAAACCATCGCGGACACCTCCGCGGTCTGGTGCGCTGGAACACGTTGCGCCACTCCCCCCCAACGATTGACCTCATCGACCGGGGCACCGCTCAGCCAGCCAGCCGGCAGCGGAGAGCAGAGGTTACTCAAGCCAAGCTCAAACGCTTCGAGTCCAGGTGCAAGCTCCTTCTGGCGCGTCGTCATCGTCCCTAGACCGTAGATCCCGCTGGCCGCGTGGCTGACATAAACAACCGTCACGTTGCAGGGCTGCACGCCCAGCTGCTCAAAATCCAGGAGAGTCGTTCGGCTCGCGGCAAATGGGCCGCCTTCCGGGCAGCCAACCCACCACTCGTGAGCGTAAGGGGCCCACGAGGCAGAGTCACCGACACCACCAAGGCATCTACCCGGCAGCGCGTGGAGCTGCTCAGACACGCTCCTGCTCCTTGACACCCAGATGTTCACGCAACTTTTCTGTGATCGCAGTCTCGAATAGGTTGTGGATGGTGCGGTGGTAGTCGTCCACTTGTTGGATCACTTCATTGGGGACAAGTGGCACAGAGCGTTCATCGAAGTAGTCAACGTCAAGAAGATAGAACGGCTCTGCTCCAGTTGCCTCCTCGCCGAGATAGCCGTGGCGAATCGTGACGGTGCCGTCTTGCTCACGGAGGCGGATCTCCTGCAAGGCTTGGATTACATCGTCGCCGAGCTCCTCACCACCGACCATGCCAAGCAGTTTCTCCTCGATTAGCGCACGCCAGTCGCCCGGGCGCTTCGCCTCTGGATAACGGATCTCATCGATGTAGCGAAGCCCGAGACGCTCGCGCACGGTCACCCCAAGTTGAAGGGTCGCATCGAGGACCTCTGCTAGGCGGGCCTGAAGATGCTCGAAGCGCTCATATGCCGTCGTCTCAAGAGAGACGAAGTCCCGCGAGACAGCGACGCTCCAGCCATCATCGATGCCTTGGAAGCGCCAAAAGCTCGTAGCCGCGGGCCCCGAGACGGGGCCTCCCGGACCGACCGTGATTGCTAGCTGCTGCTCGGGGGCGGAGCGCGGATAGCGATCCTTCAGCACATCCTGGAAGCGCGCCAGGGCGCCTGGCTCGTCGAAGCGATGAATGACGGGAAAGCGCACCTGGCAGACGACAAGACGCAGCGGATTAGCCCGGTAGAACCGGCGAGGTTGATCTGGCAGAGCGAGTGGCATTGATCCTCCTGGAGAGAGCGGTTTCTTAGTATATGCACGCTCCGTGCGACTTTTCAAGTCTGCTGTGCAAACCCTGTGCAAGTCTGCTAACGTCTGGTTAAAGGGCGCGAGGCCCCGAAGGGCCCCGCGAATGCAAACCAAGGTCAGGGAGGTTAAGAGGCTCCCCGACCGCGGCCGAAAGGCACATTACATGACTAGCCAGGTAGCCGAGGCGAAGAAGGTTGACGTCTCTGTCGTCTACGACGCCGACGTAAAGCCGTTCCCGTATCACAAGCACGAGAAGGTCAGCGAGCTGCTTGAGCGCGCCAAGAAAGCGTTCGGCGTGGTCTCGAATCATTTGCTCTCGCTGTTCGCCCCCGATGGGAGCGAACTACAAGACGACGTCACCCTCGAGGTGGCGGATGTCAAGCCGGGAGAGCGGCTTGTGCTCGGCCAGTCCGTCA
>JBAUOG010000058.1:0-3208 GCA_049579625.1 Bryobacteraceae bacterium | reverse complement strand
GCCAGGTGGTGGTCGATACTTCGCTGCCTCTTCTTTTCGGAAGTTACTACCCGGATTCCGGCGGCCCTTACGTTTCCTACGGCGGCATGAGTCCCCAGCAGCCACTGAGTTACGTGCAGGTTTTTAGCAACGCGAACAACGAGTTGGATGCGCTCTGCCAAGGTCTGTATGACGCCAGTTGTGGCGGCGCCAACCAGGACTCGAGCCTGGGAACCTATACGGCGGCCTTCACTCAAACTTTGGTGACGGTGGACAATCCGGTGGCGAACATCGCTGCGGGCCGCGAGGTCACGGTGGTGTGGGTTTATAACAACCGGGTCAACACGTGGCAAAAGCAGATTATAGATGCGAATCTTCTGAGGGATCTCGCTAATGGACAATCGAACGAAAACTCAAATGGAACGCTGATCAACATCTCGGGTAGCGGCATCGGGCCACTGGCGAACTTTCCGAATTACTATACGGTTGAACAGATCTATCTGCCGCCGGAAGCTGTGAATATGCTGGCGCAACTCTCAGCCTGGAACGTTCAGCAGATCGAAGCTCAGATCGCGGCCCTTTTGGCGTAGACGACCCGGCACCCAGGGCGGAAAAAGTGCCGATCGGAGGCCACCGTTTCGTTTGGCCTTCACCTCTTTTTCTCGTCAACCATGGGCTTCCCTTTGGCGCCCGTCGGCTTTTGGAAATCATCGGTATTAAAGATCTCCCATGTCCCGTCGTTGAGCCGGGATACAGACAACACCAAGGCAAGCTGGTATCGGGGACCCTGGAAAAAGGAGATCCGAATCTGGTGGCTCCCTTTCTTGAGCCTGATTTCCCCTTCCTCTGTCTGCTGTGCGTGTATTCCGTCGTTGTTGATCACCACGACGTCGTCGATAAAGAGCCTTGATCCATCATCTGACGTCAGCTGAAAACGATACGGACCGGGCTTGGATATCCAGATGGCGCCCTGGTAGTCGATGGCAAACCACTCCTTTAGATTCGGCAGACCTGGGAAGCCTTGTGAAAAGTCCTGAGCGGGGATATTCAGGCACTTTGTATACACCGTCGTAACGGGTTTCATGAAGGTGAAATACGGCAGGTATTTCATCCCTTCGAGCAGCTCGTACACTTGACCACGCAGTCCATCATTGGGTATCGTCGTGCCGAAAACCGTGGTGGAGAAGGTCGGTTTGGGCTGGTCGTCGGCGGAAAGCGGGTCCCGGCGAACCAACAGCCCAGCTAGTAAAGCGACGAGCGCCACTTGACGTTTGTGGAATCCGGCCAATCGCTCAACTCTCTACCTGAGAGGCTAGCAGCCCCAGAATACACCACCTCTATCATTAGCCTTCTCAACTATTTCTCCACCGCGATGCTGGGAAGTGAGATATCACCGGCGCTGCCTATCGCCCGTGATGCCTGGCGGACTGCGTCGGCGGTCGAATCAACGGCTCGCTTCTCGGCACAACGGCGCGCCGTTTCGAGCGCATGGATGGCAACGATAACGCCTTGCTCCATGCCTCCGCTCAGTGGCCTTTCCGTCGGCTCTCGCCGGGTGGTGAGTGAAGACAAATACTCGATGTAGGCGTTGATGTAAGAAACAATCGCGATCCACTCTGCGTGTTCGTCTGGGCTCAGAGTTCGGATTCGTGCAGCCAGGTCGTGCAGCCCAAAGAAAAGGTCCGCCGGATCTCCTAGCTCTACTTTCGGTGGCATCTCTCCCAACTCCTTAGCGTTGCCCGGCTTACACTGAGAATTCTTGCTAGTCTGATGCCATGCCACGGCAAATCATTTCGTTGATTCTAGTCCTTGGAGTACTGGTCATGGTGGTACCGGTTCTAAGCGCACAGCCCACCCACCCGGTGGTGCCACTCGCAGCGCAACCCTCGGCACATTTCGACGCCAAAGCTGCTACGGACGCCTGGCTCGCTACAGTGACTGGAACCGCCCGGGCGCGATCCGACGCTTATTTTGAAGGTGGCTACTGGCTGATTCTATGGGACTTCCTTTGGAGCACCGCGGTCTTGTTGCTGCTGTTGGAAACCCGGCTATCTAGTACGATGCGCGACTTGGCTGAGCGTCTGACGCGCTTCCGCTTCCTGCAAATCGTCGCTTACTGGGTCGAGTTCAGCCTTCTTACTGCCCTTCTCACGTTTCCGCTGACCCTGTATGAGGGGTTCTTTCGCGAGCGGAATTATGGCCTCATGAATCAGACCTTTGGCGGCTGGCTTCGCGATCAGCTGATTGCATTAGGGCTGGCGCTGGTGCTCGGCGGGCTTCTGGTGGCGGCCTTGGTCGTGATTGTCCGCCGGCTGCCGCGGACCTGGCACCTCTGGGGAACGGCGGTCGCTATCGTGTTCCTCCTCTTTTTCGCGTTGATCGCTCCGGTCTTCATTGCGCCCCTGTTCAATACGTATAAGCCGCTGGCAAACACCCCGATCAAGCAGCAGATTCTGAGTCTGGCGCACGCCAACGGCATTCCAGCGTCCGATGTGTACGAAGTGGACGCCTCGAAGCAAAGCAATCGGGTCAGCGCCAACGTCAGCGGGCTTTTCGGCACGGAGCGTATCACGCTGAACGACAACTTGCTGAAGCGCGTCTCGCCCGAAGGGATTCTCTCAACCATGGGTCATGAGATGGGCCATTACGTTTTGCATCACATCAACAACGCGGTGATCTTCTTCACGCTATTGGCCATCATTTTCTTTGCGCTCCTGCGCTGGGCGCTGGCGTATTCGCTCGCTCGCTGGGGCGCCCGCTGGCAGATCCGGGATGTGGGCGATGTGGCCGTGCTGCCCCTGGCACTGCTGATTCTTTCCATCTTCGGTTTTGTCTTTACGCCGATTGGCAATTCGTTCAGTCGCACGCAGGAATTCGAGGCGGACATGTATGGCATCAATGCCGCACGCCAGCCGGACGGAGAGGCCGAAGTCGATCTTCTGCTCGGCGAGTACCGCAAACTCGATCCCGGCCCGATTGAGGAGATCCTGTTTTTCGACCATCCGGCCGGCCGCACTCGAATCTACGCCGCGATGCGTTGGAAGGCAGAGAATCTGTGCCTGTTCGATGCCTCCTTGCCCTGTGCCGAAAGCCCGTCGCACTGAGGCCGACCGGGGATAGGCACCCATAGGCGCTAACTTAACGCAGGCGTCCTCTCGCGCAGTCATTGCCTCATGCGCTGGAAGATGCAAGGGCTGGTTGGAGATTCAAGACTGCCTAGAACGGATTA
>JBAUOG010000057.1:0-1569 GCA_049579625.1 Bryobacteraceae bacterium | reverse complement strand
AGTCCGGGCTCGATCGATACACCGATTCTGGACCCACTCGGCCCCGACGCAAAGGAGAACTTCAGAGCCCTTATCCCGCGCGGCGAGCTAGGCCGTCCGGAAGAGATCGCAACGGTGGCGCTCTTCCTCGCCTCGAACGACTCGAGTTTCGTGAACGGCATCGAACTCTTCGTCGACGGTGGTACAGCCCAGATCTAACGACTAAATTCTTAGTCGGGTAACCCGCGCTCGCAAGCCCCCCGAATTGCGGTTCAACGCGGGGATGGAGGTCCGGTTCAGCGCTTCGGGACAATCGTCGCTGTGTGGGCCGTTTTACCGGTCACAACGCCGTATATCGGAATCTATCCGGCGAAACCTCGCACTGGCGATTCTTCGGACGACCTGAAAGCAAATGGCGACCTTCACCGGCTAATCGCAGGGCGGCCATCGCGGGACGGTTCTCATCGAACACGGCATTCGGGTCTCAGTTGGGCAGCGCATTTCAAGGCCCGGATTTTGAGACAGACTTGTGAGACTTGCATTCCCTTGATTTTGCCGCGTTCGCGCTGTGTCCCAAAACCCGTTTTCGAGACGGTCACACCCCAAACTGCCGCAAATGATGGTCAAGATGTTTGTACATTAAGATCGCCCACTCCTCCGGCGTCATCTTCCCAAAGAAACTATGCGGATTCCTCGTACACCCTGCCGCCCCTCTCGCCGCAAATTTGTCAATCAATCCCGATAACCGGTCCCGTTCCTTGCCCAAATCTCGTTCGTCCGCCACAATGAGGCTCTTGGCCGTCGGCGAATTCTTCCGGAGCGGGTCTTCGTTCCGAAACACCATCGGCTTCACCAGCCGCCCCATCAGACGTGCGGGTAGCGCTCCCTTTTCAGGCATCACTTCTCCCACCGCCCACTGCATACTCACCGAGCAGTGTGCCAGCATCTGCGCCGCTGTCATCTTACCCCAGCGCCTCTCACTTTGCGGCTCCAGTTTTCCCAGCCGGGTCTTTACCTGATTCGCCACCGTCGCATCGAACAGGTTCTTCATGATCACATGCCTCCTTTGAATGAGAGTAACCAAGAGCCCGTGTCGGAAAGGTCATTTTTCTGCGTTCACCGGTTGAATATCCGATAGGCGCAGTTTCACAAACGACCCTTTGTGAAACACGCGATCCGAACCGCCGCTCGCCACCATTACCGACGATATCGCCGTTTGTCAGTCCTAATCTCCTTCCGACGCCAGTATGAGCCCGCCAAGTTCGCTATGCCGTGAAAGGTCGCAGATAATCCCGGTCTGCAATCTCGCCGAGAGTAAGATCGTGATGGGACCCAATTATGCTCCGATTTGGCGCTTTCGGCGTGGCGACCGGAGTCATCGCGGCGATGCTTTTGATCAGTTGTGGGGCATCAAAAGCGCGCCATGCAGAAATTGAGCAGGGCGTGGGCACTTTCGTTACTGATTGGAACCGGAACGATCTCGCCAAAATCTACGAAAGCGCCTGTCCTTCGTTTCGTGAATCGCGTTCTCGCGACACGTTGCCTGGGTACGCGGATTTCATCAGGAAAAGACGGGGGGCACTGCACAAC
>JBAUOG010000056.1:0-8803 GCA_049579625.1 Bryobacteraceae bacterium | reverse complement strand
GAATTGCCGTAACGGACGCGAACAACAATGCAATCGAAATGTCCAGCAGCGGCTTCACAATCACCGCGGCAGTGCCGTTCAAGATTGACGCCAGCGGGCAAACGATAACGATCACCGGCAGCGCGATCGATTTGAAACAGGGGTGAAGGATGGGAAAACTTGTGGTGGTTCAAGGCGATGCGGTACAGGGCACGGATACCCACACGGTGTCTGGAAATGCCACCAATCCCGCTCCCCCGCCCCCGACTGTGCCTTATGCGGGCTCCGGCAGCTATAGCTACAAGGGAGCCATAACGCAGGCTCTGTCCACCTTCGTCACAATCGGAGGCGTCTCAGTCGCGCTGAAGACGAGTCAGAGCTCTTTGAATCCGGGGGAACTCACAAGTGGCGGACACGCTCCGTTAGCGGGGTCAAATTTTCTTCCGCCGGCGCCGGTGCCAATCGCAGCTAGCTTGTCGTTCCTTCCTCCGGTTCAGGGTGTGGGAGTGCCGAACGCGGCGTCGGGCAGCGCGCTGCTGACCGTCGGCGGGGTCAAGGTTTTACTGGATGGCGACAAGATTGATACCTGTGACGGTACCGGCTCGGCCAACTCCACGGTGACGGCGTCAGGGCAAAGTTTCGTGAGCTGTTCCGGATAGACGAAAGGAAGAGAAAGAGCATGGCAACAGGTTTTGGCTTCCCGTTCGGCGTGAACCCGGCTGGCTCTATTGCTCCGGACCCGGACGAGAACGTCGATCTACGGGGGAAGATTATCCAGGTACTGTTCACCAATCCGGGCGAGCGAGTGAATCAGCCCGAATTCGGTTGCGGCCTATTCAACCTGGTTTTTGACCCGGCGAACACGATTCTGGCGGCAGCGACCGAATTCACCGTGGGGGCCGCCCTCACGCGCTGGCTGGGTGATCAGATTCTGGTAAATGCCGTAAACGTGACCTCGGTGGACGAGACAGTGACAGTGGAAGTGGCTTACATTAGCCGGGCGGACCTGACGCAACAGGCGGTTCGCGTCAGCTTCCGTTAAGGATCAACTATGGCGAACATCGTACAAGTCGGCGGCAGTCCGATCGTCGACTATATGGCGCGCGACTACGACAGCCTGCTCCAGGCCATTTATAACCAGATTCCGTCCAAGCTGCCGGAGTGGACGGATTTCAACAATGAGGCCGATTTCGGCAACGTTCTGCTGGAAATGTTCGCGTATGTTGGCGACATCCTCAGCTACTACCAGGACCGCGTGGCCAACGAGAGCTTCCTGGGCACGGCGCAAACACGGCGCAGTATCATACAGCACCTGCGGTTGATCGGTTACACCCTCTCCACCGCCGTTCCCGCGGCCGCGAGTCTGGATGTAACGGTATCGGCCACGGTGAACTCGGTGGTCACAGTTCAGCAAGGCGACGCCTTCGCCACAAAGAGCCAGAAAAACAAACCGAGCCTTCGCTTCGAGTACACTCAACAAACTCCGCTCAGCATCGACTTCAGCACAATCACGGCGGTAAACGGGAAGAAGACGTTTTCCGGCGTTCCGGTGGAGCAAGGCCGGCTGATTCAGTCGGAGGTGCTGGGGACCTCCGACGGCACAGCCAACCAGCGGTTTGTGTTGTCCCATTCGCCTTTGATTCTCAGGCCCATTACAACAAGCACGCAAACCAATAGCGACGTGACCCTAGTGACGCTGCTTGGCGCCACTATCGTGCCCTGGACGTTACAAAAAACCCTGGCCTTCAGCCGCGCCGATCAGAACGATTACGTCATCGAAATCGACGAGAACGACCAGGCGACTGTTGTTTTCGGTGACGGAGTATTCGGGGCGATCCTGCCCAGCGGCGCACAAATTCAAATTACGTACCGCGTGGGAGGAGGATCGGCGGGCAATACACCGGCGAATACGATCCAAACCATTGTCGGAGCGCCGCAACTGGCGCTGCTGGCAGCGCAGGTGACCAATCCCAACCCTTCAACCGGCGGCGACGATAGCGAAAGCATTCCACACGCCGTGCAGCAAGCGCCGTCCGTGTTCAGGTCCTTGAATCGCGCCGTGACTCAAGCCGACTACGAGGCGCTTGCCCTCAGCTTTCCGGGAGTCGGAAAGGTGCAAGCGCAGGCGACTGGATGGAACACGGTAACGCTCTACGTGGCTCCGGAGGGAGGCGGGAAGGTGAGCGACACTCTGGAGGCCAACCTCAAGGCCTTTTTCGAGGATAAGCGCATGCTTAGCCAGATCATCGAGGTCGCCGATGTGGACTACGTTTCTGTTTACGTGACGGCGCAGATCGGCGTGCAAAGCTATTACGTTTCTGCCGATGTCCTGGCCGGCGTGCAACAGACGGCTGCGGCGTTGCTCGCTTTCGATAATGTGACCTTCGGTCAGACGATTTACCTGAGCAAGTTTTATGAAGCCAGCGAAGGTGTTCCCGGAGTACAGTTCGTCAATATCACTGAGTTTCGGCGCGGTGACGAGCCACCCGGAACAATCGAAAGCACAGGCTTTATCAGGCTGGCCTCCAACGAAGTCGCAACCATCCCCCCCGACTTGGCATACGCCACCGGAATCCAGGCCGTCCTCGTGCAAGGAGGAAGTTAATCATGCGGCTGCTTAATATCGCGGCGGTGGCGAACGCGGCCGGCAATCGCATCGACTTGACCTGGACAAATCCGAATCCAACGGGCTTTCCTGGCGTGCGCGTGCTGCGTCGCGAACAAACCCATCCCCTCAATCCGACAGACGGCGTGATCGTTGCGGATGGCAACGGGTTGCTATCCGCCAGCGACACCGGATTGAAGGGCGAAACAGCATATTACTACAGCCTGTTCCCTTACAATGGCGCCCCGCCTGTGTTCGCGCCCGACCCTCACAATCGGGCCTCCGCCGTCGCGACCGGGCCTTACAACTTCTCAGGGCTCATGTATGCGCTTCTGCCGGCGATCTATCATCGCTATGACGAGGCGCAGCCAGCAAGCTCAAATACCGCCCTCACGCCCGCCGATCAGGTGCGAGGCGAACTCCAACGCTTCCTCGATTTACCCGGCAGTCAGTTCGATTCGATCTACAGCCTGGCGAGGGCGGCGCTGAACCTCTACGACCCGCAGCGAGTCGAAGGCGTCCTGCTGCCGTTGTTGGCGCAGTGGATTGGCTGGAAAACCGACTACAGTCTCGAGGTTTCCGCTCAAAGAAATGAAATCCTCTTTGCGCCTTATCTCTTCCAGACGATCGGCCTGATCCCGACCGTGGAGGCCACGGTTAAACGCTTGACGCTAGTGCCGGGCGGCTCGGGTTGGGAAAGCCAGACCAAGGAATTCGTCCACAACGTCGCTCGCTCCAATCAGCCGGAGAGACTGAATCTGTGGTTCATGCAGCGCCCGAACGCCGGCAGCTTCGGCGCTGCTGCGCTGGCCTCGGAAAACTTCGTATACGACTGGCGTCCCACCGCCGTGGCGGAAAGCGACGGCTCTGTCTCCTTTTTCTATCAGACCTATCGTATCCACGGATGGGACATCTGGACCAAGCAATTCGTGCCTGCTCAGCCGTCGCCGTGGCAGCCGAGCGCGCCTGTCGTCGATCAGCCAGGCATTGATACTCGCCCAACGGCCGCAATGCAAGGCAGCGTCCTGTGGCTGTTCTGGGAAAGCTTAGACACCACACAGCCTCCAGGCAGCCGCCAGTGGCAGATCAAATTTCAACAGCGCAAGGCGGGAGCTTGGTCCGCCCCCGCCATTTTTGGCGATGCCGCGACGCCCCGTCGAATGCCGGCCGCAGTCGCCGACAATGCCGGGGGCCTCTGGCTGTTCTGGTTGGAGCGGTCGGTTAGCGGCTGGAGTCTCAAATACAACCACAACGATGGAACAAACTGGTTAGCCGCGCCGGTTAGCTTTCCACTGGATGGCGGCGCAGATCCGCGAGTGGAAGGCGACCTGATCGCGCTCTTTCATCCCACCAGCGCCACGCAACGGATATGGCTGTTCTGGGCGCACCACGATCCCGCCGCAACGGCAGGTCAGAGTCGCTGGACCATCGCGTACCGAATCAAGCAAGGACTCGACCCCGCCGTTATCGACTGGTCCGCGGCGAGTGAACTCCCCAAGGCGTCGGCCGACAACCACGACCGTGAGCCCGCGCCCTTGATCGATGGGGCCGGCAACATCGAGTTGTTCTGGAGTTCCACCCGAAACGGTGGATGGACGCTGTGGCACGACACGCTAAACATCGGCACGCTGACGTTTGGTGCGCCGGTGCAGCTCACCAATACTCCGTATTCCAACCGTGCGCCTCTCGCCGTCGCGACAAGTGCCGGGACGTTGCTGGTGTTTCGCTCCAATGAGAGTCTGCCGCACAGCAGTTCGGTTTATCGCGCAACACAAACGCTGGACGTGCGTTACAACGGCGCCACCACAGCCGACACGCGCAACGCGGCCAAGATCTCCTTGTTCGGCAAGTTCGAGGATTTCCAGACTTACACCTACGATGCGGGGACGAACGGCGTTCGGACCAATGACGACCGTATCGCGCGTGACACGATCGGGCTCTATCTGACGCCCGATACGGCCGATCCCGTGCAGATCAAAGCTACGATCTCGCGGCTAGCGGGCGCTCTGGGCGACTTTATGCCCGTTACGGAACGAGCGGTCTTCATCACGCCGTGAGTCGGCGCGAAAGGAAAAGAAATGAGTGACTACTCTAAATCGCCGCTCGATGTGCTGGTGGCAAACCAAGCGAAGGGATACATCGGTCTGCACCTGGAACAAGCCGTGCCGCTGTTGGACCGGGATCTGAATCTCTTGCAGGATCTGATTTACGCGACAGTGCGCTCCGTTTTTGCGCGATACATAGGAAACGGCATTCCGGAAGGCGCGGATGGGTTCGCCATCCAGGCATCCGCAACGCCTCAGGATTTCGTGATCAAGGCGGCAGCGGCGGGGCCGGGTACGTATATGGCTGGCGGAGTCGAAGTGGCCATAGCAGCCGACACAGACTACATCTCGCAAAACGCAATAGCGCTGACCACTCCCGCGGCGTCACGCACCGATATCGTCTATCTGGACATCTCTTTCTCGGAAGTCGATGGCACGGTAGACGTCGACCTGAACAACAGCGGCGACGTGGGTATGGAAACGTCCGTCCGCGTTAAGCCCGTATGGATCGTCAGAGTTGCCGAGGGAGCACCCATGCCCGGGGCCCCGGCGGGACACGTTTATACTCCGTTGGCGCAGTTAAGCCGGACGGCCGGCAACAACACCATCACTGCCGGCATGATCACCGATCTCCGGCAATCGCGGATGACAGTCTCCAGATTGGCGCAAAGACTCGCTACGATGGAAACCCTGCTCCTGCTGCCTGCGTTCGCGCCTTCGCCGAATCAGTTCACTCCCAAGATCGGCGCGCCGGGCACGAACGTCACTCTCTTCGGAAACGTGTTTAATCTGCAGCCGGTTTCTGTGCGGTTCGGCGGCGCCGCAGCCTCGATCGTTGGTACACCGGCGGCGAATCAGATCATCGTCACTGTGCCGAATGTGGCACCGCAGGCGTCCACAATCACAGTGCAAACGGCTGGTGGAACTGCCACGAGCGTCGATACGTTTCAGATCGTGCCGCCGGCGCCGACCTTCAACGCCTCGCCCAATCAGTTCACTCCGAAACTGGGCGCCCCAGGCATCAATGTGACGCTATTGGGAAATAACTTCAACGCGGGCGCCGTAAAGGTGCTCTTCGGCACAACTGCCGCGGCCATAGTGGGCCCGCCAACCGCCGGCCAGATCGTCGCGACGGTTCCCAACATGGCCGTTGGGGCGGTAGCCATTACCGTTCAGACCGGCGGGGGCCAAGTGACAAGTGTTGATACGTTCAATGTGACATAAACATCTGAAAAGGAGAGAATTACATGCCAGTTAATATTTATCCCGACCACCCGACCTCGACGAGTTTAGGAACGCCTTTTGATACGCCCGTCCTTCTCAAGCCGGGCCAGCCATTTGCCGGTGGTCAATTTGTCTCCCTCGCTGGCAATGTGGGACCCGACCCATCGTATTTCAGTTTACCGACGACATTTGTCCGTATCTCCATGAGCCTTGGGGTAAAGCCAGACGGCTCCCTGGCGCCTCCATCCTCGACACCGCCCAAGATCGAGTTGCAAGCGGTCACTCCTACCTCGGGAACCGGGGCCTCTGTCACCCTCGACCCCAGCAATCCGACACACACCTCGCCTCCAGGTGTATCTCTGTTGGACGGAGCTATCACGCCAACCGAGGCGGCCAGCGCGTATTTTGTGGGTCCGTTCGTGAATAATGTCTACCTGATCAAGGTGATAATTTCGATCACGGGCACCACATTGAACATGCGCCTTACCAACAATCTTGCCGACAACCTCGATCACGACTTTGTCTGGGTCGTTTCGAGTAACGACGATCCTACGCAGTCCGACTCCGCCCAGCAACCCTGGATCCAACTGACGTCCTTTGCACCCTTTGGAGTCCTCGTGAACCAAACGGCCTCAGCCACCACGCAGGCGCTTCAGATCTATAACCGCGGTACAGGGACACTCACAGTTAACAATATCAATCCGGCCCTTACCGCTCCTTATAAGTTGAATCCCGCTGGAGTGCTGAACGCCGGGCTACCGGCTACAGTCAGTCCCAACCCTGCCAGCCCGACGAACGTTCTGGTCGGCTTCGACGCGCCCGCGACAAAGGGAGCGACTCCAGTCACAAACTATACTGTTGACGGAGATTCGAGTGCGGTTTTGGGTGCGGGTCACAACAACGCCTTCAGCCTCAGCGCCACAACCTCCGCTATAGAAGTGGTGATGGTGCTGGACACGTCGGGGAGCATGTCCGCCACCGATACGAGTACACCTGGACAGACACGCCTCAGCGAACTGCAATCCGCAGCCTCTCAATTTCTGAACTATTTGTCGCTATTCGCTGCGGCTACGGGCAACAAAATGGGCGTAGTTCAGTTCCCCGGGTCGGATCCCAATAATGCTTCGACGTTCGACGTTATCAAGAGCGAGGACATCCCGGCCAGTGTGGCGACGGAAGTTGGCAAAATAAACGCGCTGACAGCGACCGATTCCACGCCGATGGACACCGGCCTTGCGGAGGTATTGACTACCGGGTACTTTTCCGCCGACACTACCAATACGCGTTGGATGTTACTGATGTCCGATGGCGCCTGGAATGTTGGCAATGACCCGCGGACCGAATTGAGCAAACTCGTTGCTGGGACGATCAAGGTATTTGCCGCGGGCTATGGTCAGTCAGGCCAGGTTGATTACAACACTCTAAAAGCGCTTTCCATCGACCCGGGAACCACCCCCGGCGGTCAGGCGTTCCAGGTTGACCTCGGCGCAGGGCTGACTTACATTAAGCTCGCGCAGAAGTTCAAGAGCGCCGTCGCCACAGGGCTGACCTTGGCTGCTGCTTCAGACCCTGACGGGATCATCTCACCCGGGCAGGAAGATCGCTTTCAGGTCATCATCACGCCCTATGACAGAAAGGCGGTATTTTCGCTAGATTGGCAGACGCCGAACGCCGGACTGACCCTCCAGTTGCTGACGCCCACGTGCGATGTGATCTCACCGGAAACCGCCGGCCAGATTCCCGGCGTTACTTTTGCCTCGGACCCGCGATACCAGATGTATGGCATCGACGAATCCTATTTGCAATCGCGCCATGGCACATGGCGCTTGGTTGTGTCCTTCCCCGAGATTATTCTGGAGGCGCGCCCACGCCCGGCTGCCGCAGTCGCTAGAGAAGAACACTACTCGTACAGCGTATTGACCGATTCGTCGCTGAAGCTGCGCGTCGAGCTTGACCAGTCGACCTATTTCGCGGGCGACACAATCGGAGTCACAGCGAAGGTTACCGCTGGCGGCTTGCCGGTCACGGGAGCCTCCGCGCAATTGAGTGTCACCGCGCCGGGACAGTCGATGGACAACTGGCTGGCCGGGATTCCAATCACCGCCGCTGAGTACCAGAATGCCGCGGCACAGTTGGCAGGCAAAGATGCCTGGCCAGTCTACATAAAAGCATTCGCGGCGCAGCTCAAAGGGCTGTCCTTCGACGGCGCCGCTCATCAGACCACCTTTTCAATGACACCCGTTGGCCAAACGGGCGGCTATTTTGCTTCTGTAAATCAGACCACAATACCGGACGGCCACACGCTCTACGTTACTGTTACGGGAACCACATTCGATGGCGTAGTTTTCCGGCGTGAAGCTTCCGTGGACGTACCCGTTGGTGTCAGACCAGACGCGGCCTCCACGCTGTTCAACATCGGCTATGGACTGCAGAACAATCCGAGACTTGTTACGGGAGTCATCACTGTGACTCCACGCGACCGCTTCGGAAATGTCGTTCTCATCGACCCTGTAACGTCACAATACATTCAACTGCAAGCGCAAGGCGCCACGCTCGATCCGAAGCTAGCGACGACCTTTAACGGAATGTACACCAGTAATGTGACCTATCCAGCCGGTACAAGTCCAGTTTTCTCCTTGATCGTGGGAGGGCAGCCTGTATTTACGAACAAAACCATTGTTCCGGTAGATCAGTTTAATTGGGTCAACGAGGTCCTATCCTTCAAGCTCGGCGGTGAAGCTGCCCCCGGCGCGAACACGCACAAGAATCCCGCCGACGCGCTCGGAGACATCCGAACCAGGTCCGCTGGCACTTTCGTGGCTCTTGGAGCGTACGGGTCGCTCGCTGTTGCCATCAAGGGACAAAGAATTCAGGCCCAAGGCGACGACGATATCACGGTGTTTGTCGAATCGACCAACGTTCCACGGTCCTACCTGGTGGAGGCGTTACC
>JBAUOG010000055.1:0-5941 GCA_049579625.1 Bryobacteraceae bacterium | reverse complement strand
AGTCTCCGATGAAGCCAGTCGGAAAGCCGGATGCCCTAAATGGGCACGTCCGGTTTGACGAGCGGGGATGGGAAACGGGCCGCGCCACAAGCGCCGGTTCTCGCGCCCATCCTCGACTCTACCGGCTCTCGGTCGGAATTGTTTCGGCGCCGCAAGGAGGCTACCTATCTGCGCCTTCCTCCTCAACCACCCTTGCATCATTCCTCAAGCGAGCACCACGCCGTCAACCCTGAGTTGATACGCTGATCGGCATGCGTCCTCAACCCCTCATCGCCGTAACTGATGTGGAAGCAAGCAGCAATTGGTATCAGCGCCTCCTGGGCTGCCAGAGCAATCACGGTGGCCCCGCCTATGAGCAGTTGGTTTCGAACGGCCAGCTAGTTCTTCAGTTGCACAGCTTCGAAGTAGAACACGATCACGGTCCGATCGGCGATCGTACCGACAAGCCATACGGAAACGGCGTATTGCTGTGGTTCGAGGTGGACGACATCGACGCGGTCATCGAGCGCTCCTATGCAATGGATGTGGAGATTGTCCTGCCCAAGCATCGAAACCCTCCTGACGGCGCCGGCGGTCCGAATCACTGGGAATACTGGTTACGGGATCCTGACGGCTATGTCGTCGTGGTTGCCAGCCCTTACGGGTCGGCCGGCGGTACCTGGCGCCCTGGCTAGAGGAATGACGATCTTAGGAAATGCGTCGCGATGCCCCAAACGCCATCGATGTTTACTCATGTCTCGCCGAATGTTAAACTTGAGTTGCTTGCGGCGGTTGTAGCTCAGTTGGTAGTAGCGCCAGATTGTGGTTCTGGATGTCGTGGGTTCGAATCCCACCAGCCGCCCCATGTATTCTTCCACGCCCCGCCAACGGCAGCCCTATGGCCGTGTGCGTCGAAGTTTCAAATGAGCAGCTAGCCGCCCTCAAGGCAAAGGCCGCAGCTCAGGGTCTCAAGCTTCAAGGGTCGCTTCACAAACTCGCCGAAGGGCCCGGTTCCGACCGGGGCGAAAACCGCCGAGAGATGCCCATTCGAAATGAGATTGGATTCGAGCGTTTCGAAACGGGAGGTTTTCGAAAGCCGTAGTACAGCGGGTCAATTTGGTAGGCAATTCTTTTACGCCGGCTCCGATCCGTTAGATGGCGCTAGCAACACTTCTCTTGACCTCAGTGAGAATGTTCCAAAGCATAACTTTCAGGGGACTTACCTCCGACTTATTCCGACCGCGAATGTGATGGATCAGTACGGATAGTGATACGGTCGCATTGCATTTCAGGTCCAATGCTGGAGGGTCGAAGGCCAAATACGCAACCTCGGGTGCGATGTTCCATCGGCGTTCATTAGTAACGTCAACTTGTGCTCCTCGGCGGTCACCCAAAACCGGCCACGAGTGATCGCTATCTCGACGCGATCGTTGGGACTTCGAGGCATTGAGTCACCCATCGTGGTTCCGACAAAACCCGACGGGCGAGTTGACAGCTGGAAAAGCGAGGCGTAGACTGAATTCGTAATAGTAGTTTGAAATCGGACTGCCCTTACGCTTTACAGACCGATGCCTGGAACAACGACACGAGAACCGGCCCTGAACGGTTACCATGCCCACCGCGAACGGCAGCGCCGCCGCATTCTTGACGCCGCCGAAAAACTCTTTGACGAGAGAGGCACAGATCGCGTGAGCATGGCGGACATCACATCAGCAAGCGGGGTTCGAGCGTCAACCGTTTACCAATACTTCTCCAACAAGGACGATATCGTCTGGGCGCTGGTGAGTGACCTGTTCAAGGCGTCCGCCGAACGCGCAGTCCAACGCGTCCAGGGTGCTGCCAGTGGCCTTGCGAAGATTACAGCGCTACTCGAGTTCATGGCAGACGAACTTGAGAACAACCCGTCCACAGTTCGTTTCATGGCGCAATTCGATGCTCTATACGCCAGAGACTGGCCGGCTGAGCGCCTCCTGACTTTGGAGGCACAACTGGTTCCGCGTGGCTTTCGCTGCTTCAGCAAGCTGATTCGGGACGGTGTTGCCGATGGCTCTCTGCGCCATGACCTCGATCCGAATCTTACAATGCACGCCGTTATCAACGCCGCCATCGGAGCGCAGCGCCGTCTCGCGTCACTAGGAAACAAAGTTGAAATCGAATACGGACAGCCCATCGATCGACTCTTCCGCGAAACCATCCGTCTGATCATCCTCGGCCTGCGCGCCCCGGAGGCAGTAGGCGCCAACCCGATCAAACAACTACAGCATCGCAAACCCAACCCCCGAAAGAAACCATCGTGAAATTACAGCCCCTTCTGATCTTGTCCCTATATGCAATCCTCACCTCATTCGTCCCTGCCGGCGCGGCCGCCGCGAGTTCGCCAAGGCTCTCACTGGCGGCAGATTCCGGATGGAAGTTCTCACTCGGCGATCCAAGCGGCGCAGAAGCCCTTTCGTTCTCAGACGCAACATGGCGCACCGTTCAACTGCCACACGACTGGAGCATCGAAACAGCGCCAGACAAAAACAATCTTTCTGCTGCAGGGGGCGGTTTCTTCGCAAACGGCGTCGCCTGGTACCGTAAGGCCTTCGACGCGCCGTCCGACTGGAAGGGCAAGCACGTAACCGTAGAGTTCGATGGTATCTACCGGAACGCCACTGTCTACTTAAATGGACAGAAAATCGGCGCCCAGCCATATGGCTACACGAGTTTCGAACTCGATCTGACACCTTCGCTGAATTTGGCGGGCCGCAACATTCTCGCCGTCCGTGTTGATAACTCCGCTCAGCCCAACAGCCGCTGGTACAGCGGATCTGGAATCTATCGGCACGTTCGTGTGGTCGTGACCAATCCTATTCATGTCGCTCACTGGGGCGTCTTTATCACCACGCCGGAAGTTTCCGAAGCCTCCGCAAAGGTCCAAGTCCGCACCACGATTCGAATGCCATCAGCCGCCGCGTCCAAGCTGACTCTCCAAACCGATTTACTCAATTCTCTTGGCAACATCGTGGGCGCCGCGGAGTCTCCGATCGAAGGCACTCCCGCGGTCAACAAGGAACTCACGCAAGAGATTGCCGTACCCAACCCTGCCCTCTGGTCTCCTTCGTCTCCCACTCTCTACCGCGCAGTCACACGCCTGATGAGCAATGGCCAACCGACTGACCAGGTAACGACAACCTTCGGCATTCGCTCGCTCACATGGTCGGCTGAAAAAGGACTGCTGCTCAACGGCAAATCCATCAAGCTCACCGGCGGCAGCGTTCATCATGACAATGGTCCGCTCGGCTCCGCGGCCTTTGATCGTGCAGAAGAACGCAGAGTAGAGTTGCTCAAAGCGGCTGGCCACAACGCCGTCCGGACCGCCCACAACATCCCCTCGCCTGCTTTCCTCGACGCGTGCGATCGCCTCGGCCTCCTCGTCTTGGATGAACCATTCGATGTCTGGCAGGCACACAAGGTCAAGTTCGATTACGGCGCCGACTTCGACGACTCCTGGAAACACGACATTTCCGGCATGGTGCTGCGCGACCGCAATCATCCCTCCGTCATCATCTGGGGCATCGGCAACGAAATCCCGGAACTCGAAGTGGAAAAGGGTCATGACCTGGCGAAGAAATTGGCTGATCAGGTCCGGTCCCTCGACGATACTCGTCCCCTCACACTCGCGTTTCCCGGCTCAACCATGGCATCGAACGCAGCAGCCGTCTTTTCTCAACTCGATATCACCGGG
The DNA here is from genome assembly GCA_049579625.1 of Bryobacteraceae bacterium. GTDB lineage: Bacteria > Acidobacteriota > Terriglobia > Bryobacterales > Bryobacteraceae > CAJCIT01. The sequence continues at coordinate 2,235 of JBAUOG010000055.1, read as the reverse complement.
TACAACTACAGCCTTCAAAACAGCTACGCCGACGACCATACGAAACTTCCCGGACGCATCATGCTCACCACCGAGTCTTTTCCGGCCGACGCATTCCGCTTGTGGAAGATTTCTCACGACAATCCTTACGTGCTTGGTGATCTCACCTGGACTGCGATCGATTACCTTGGTGAGTCGGGCATCGGCGCCTGGTCTTATGCCACTCCCGAGCAGGCCAAGCAGGCCGCGCAAATTACAGGTACGATGATGAGCCCCGCCATGGTCGACAAAATGTTCCTGGGCATGGCCAACGGCGTCGACATGTCAGCCATGATGTCGGAAGCACCCAAGGATCCCCTCATGCAAGCTGTCATGTCCACCATGGTGCACAACTTTCCGTGGCACTCGGCGGTCTGCGGCGATATTGATCTCACCGGTTATCGCAAGCCGCAGTCGTACTATCGCGACATCATTTGGAATGGTGGCGATCGCGTCTATGCAACCGTCCGCCTGCCCGCGCCTGATGGCAAACAGATCGTCGCCGCCATGTGGGCCACCTACCCAACCTTGCCGACCTGGACCTGGCCCGGCCAGGAAGGAAAGAACCTGCTGGTGGAAGTTTACTCGGGCGCCGAAACAGTTCGCCTCTACTTAAACGACAAGCTGATCGGCGAGCAGCCAACCACTCGCGATCAGGAATTCAAAGCTACCTTCTCCGTCCTCTACACACCTGGCACACTCAAGGCCGTGGGTCTACGCGCCAATCATCCCGTCGCGGAGAGTGTTCTTACAACCTCCGGAGAAGCCGCCACGCTGCGCCTCACACCCGATCGAAGCGTACTTCTCGCCGACGGTGAAGATCTCTCGTTCATCACTGTCGAAGCGGTCGACACGCAAGGCCGCCCTCAACTCCACGCCGCCCAACCGGTCGAGTTCTCAGTCAGTGGTCCTGCCACCATCGAGGCCGTAGGCAACGGAGACGGAGAAGACCCGGCCTCATATCACGCTAATCAGCGCAAGCTCTTTCAAGGCCGAGCCCTCGTTGTCGTCCGTACTTCGCGTAACGCCGGTTCCATCACGCTGACCGCCAAATCTCCCGGCCTTCGGCAGACTACCGCGACCGTTCAGTCGCGAACGGTGGAACCATACCCAGAACTCAACTGACCATCGCTTGTTGTCGGCTGGGCATTTCGCCCTCACGGATCAATCGCGTTTCATGCTAGAGTCCGGATGAAACTGTCTTATGCCCAGCAAACTCGGAGCATTAGCGTACCGAGGCACATTGGTTTCGCTGTGCCTTGCTTGCCTCGCAGGCCTGGCCGTGTCGATTTGGGCGCATTTGGTGTCATTCATGGGCATCGACCCGCGGGAGAAGTTTCCAAGAATCTGGATTGTAGAACTGACCTTGATGCTGATTCTTCTGCCATTGGTCACGGCTGTCTTTCGTCGTGGCATCCACGGAGATCCGCTCCGCCTCTCCCGCCTGAGCTGGAAACTGGTCATCGCTTTGACGGTGTATTATTCTTTCCACTTCTACTTATTCGTCGCTCGTGCGAGCGACGAACTTACCTCTGACATGACCTGGCACATGTTCTCGGCCGGCTGGATTCTGCTCTTTACCGTTGCGCTCGCTTTCTACTGGGGCTTAGTGACTCGCTTGGCCGCGGGCGAACGAAACGGGGAGCCCACTCAGGGTGAACAGACTTCTGCGATGTAAAGCCGCGACGGACTCCCCAAAACCCTTCGACTCCCGATTCTTTGGCGAGGCTCGGTAGGGGTTTTGCGAAAAGTTGGGGCTTCCTGCAATCACGTCCTGAAGCCCGTCAACATTTGATGAGCGCGCGCCACGAAGAATATTCTGCCAGAAATAGCAAGAATCCAACCATGTAGGTACTTAAGGCCGCGACGGTGCGTTCGACGCGGCTGGCGCGGAGCCCTATTTTACGCCGAGTACATTAAACAGTATGTAAAATGAGCCGCCAAAGAGCGCCGAGCCAAGTAGCACGCACACTGGCAATGTGAGCACCCACGCCAGCAAGATGCTGCGGACGGTGTCGCTTTGTAAGCCGGACCTATTAGCCCACATCGTGCCCGCCACGCCTGAGGAGAGAATATGTGTCGTGCTCACCGGCAGCCCCAGTTGGTCCGCTGTGAGAATCGTCCCCATCGCCACGATTTCGGCAGAGGCGCCTTGCGCGTAGGTGAGGTGTGTTTTGCCGATCTTTTCACCGACCGTCACTACAATGCGCTTCCAAC
>JBAUOG010000054.1:0-7579 GCA_049579625.1 Bryobacteraceae bacterium | reverse complement strand
CAAGTCGGGGCAGACTTCGATGCTTCCGGGCACATTGACACAGCTTTGCTAGGGAGAATTGGCGTGTCACAAGGTAGTGACTTCTATCTGTGTGGCCCCTCTTCGTTCTTGCAGAATATGAGCGACGGGCTGCGAAGCTGGGGTGTGCTCGCCGGGAATGTGCACACGGAAATCTTCGGTTCTCTCGAGGCTATTACCCCGGGTATGGCGCAGGTTAATCACACTCCTCACATGCCAGAAGGACCGCCCGGATCTGGCCCCGCAGTCTCATTCGCGCGTAGCGGGATCACCGTCGCGTGGGATCCGAAATTCGGAAGTTTGCTTGAACTGGCGGAAGCGTGCGACGTTCCGGTCAGATGGTCGTGCCGGGCCGGAGTCTGTCATACCTGCATGACCGGTCTGATTGGCGGATCGATTACTTATGACCCTGAGCCGCTGGAGAAGCCCGCTCCCGGGAACGTGCTCGTATGCTGTTCCCGGCCAAACACGGGTGTCACTCTGGATCTTTGAGAGAAACGAGAGGAGTCGAATCATGCGTTCTGATATCGTGCCCGGCGGAGTTTTCCCCGACTACGAACTGCCCGATCACTCGGGCAAACTGCGCAAGCTCAGCGAGCTACAGGGCGAGGATCCGCTGATCCTCACGCTTGCGCGCGGCCATTATTGCCCAAAGGAGCACCAGCAGCATTTGGAACTCGCCGCGTTTTATCCGAAGATTGCGGTGGCGTACACGCAGATCGCCACGATTTCTACCGACGACCACCACACCCTCCAGGAGTTTCGAGCATCAGTCGGAGCCCAGTGGCCATTCCTTTCAGACCCCGACCGAATCGTACAGAAGGATCTCGACATCCAGGAGTACACCGACCCCGAGCACAATCCGATGATCCCGCATACGCTCGTTCTCAAGCCGGGGCTCGTGATTTACAGCATCTATAACGGCTACTGGTTCTGGGGGCGTCCATCGGTCATCGATCTTTGGCACGACCTGCGCGCCGCGACGAGTGAAATCCGCCCAGACTGGGATCTAAGTTCTGCTGGACTCCGCGAGGCATGGAATGCGGGTGACTTCTCGCGTTTCCACGGGTGGAACAAGAAGACCGGTATGGAAAATGCCTCGATTGCGCGGAAGAAATAGCAGCGCTCCTTTGACTGATCCTTACGGGATGGCGCCCGGGGCGGGTCGCTCAGTCTGCGACGATTGGGTACTCGGCCTCGCCGTTAGGAGCGTCCATGTCCCCGAAATGATCGAAGCTATTCCAGTCGCCCGGCCATTCAAAGTCGCTCAGCTTCTCAGCCTCGCGCTGTTAGTCGCCTGCCGATCCTTCGCCGCCGACCCGCCGAAAGTACAACCGCTGGAACCGGGTGTCATCATGCCCAATCTGGAGGGAGAGAGCCTCGCCGGAAAAAACCTCGCGTTGCCTAAGGACGCGGCTCAGCACGCGGCTGTTATTGCCCTCGGCTTCAGCCGTAATTCCCAGTATTCAATTGAGAAATGGATGAAGCCGTTTAAGCAAGATTTCAAGAACAACGCCGGCGTTGTTGCCTACACTGTTCCTGTCATCGAGGGCTCGATGGGGCGCCTCGCCAAGCCCTTCATCACCGGCGGCATGCGCAAGGGAGTTCCCAAAGAAGATCAGGCTACCTTCGTGGCCGTCTTCACAAGTTCGAACGATTGGCGCCAACGCATGCAGGTGACCGACGAGCAGATCGGTTACATCGTCGTGATCGATCAGCAAGGCAAGGTCGCATGGATTTACCGCCAGCCTTATAGCGAAGATGGTTACAACCAGCTGGTCAAGCAGGTCCGGTCTCTCTTAGCCCGCGCGCCGTAGTCATCCGCCTCGCCGGTACGCCTTTCTATGATTTGTCCGGCGGAGGCGGGGCAGGGGCTTTCTCGCGATGGCCCCAATTGAAGCGTCGGCCCAGGATCATCTTCGTCAGCAGATGGTCGGTGCTGTGCGTCAATCCAATTCCGACGCCGAAGTTGAACTCCCACTGAGCGCCGAGATTCAAATCGATGCACGGCACAATCTGCTGCTGTTGCTCGCCCACTGGATCAAAACCCTGAAGCGGCCCGAGCGATCCGTAGTATTCAAAACCGACATTGATCCTCTTGGTTAAGTCGTAGCCCAGCTTGAAGTTGGGCGAGAACACCACACCTTGCGACACACTCGGTCCATGGAACGAACGGTCCAGCGTCGGGTTGAAGCACAGATACCATCGGCCCAGCGTCTTATCGATAATCGGCCGGATCTCCATGGTCCAGGTGTCTGGGGAAAATGGCTTCTGTTGATAACCCACCTCGACGGAAAGGCTCACCCCGACCGGCCAGCCCCAGGATTCGGGAGCGGCAACGCGCGGCCGGATATGATCGCCTACCCAGTCCCATCCGTATAGGCTGCTTGCTGACGAGAAGACGTAGAAGCCCGTCTCGAACCAGTCGTTGAATCCGTGCGTGATTTCCAATGTTTCGTGGAGTGCATGATTGGTGGGCCACATGCCCTCGGGTGAAGTAGTCTTCGACCCCTCCCACGTGAAATTGCTGTGCAGTTCCAGCATGGTGTCACCGGGCTTCACCAACTCGGAACCATAAACCTGGATTTCGTAGTTATCTTGAGCGCAAAGCGTTCCGCACAGAATGGCCGAGCCGACAAGCCAACATTTGAGAAGGGTGTGCACGACGGCCAAAACAGAAGTCTAGCAACACCGATTCCGGATCCCGGCGGCAGGCCCGCGCTACTCGGTCGGACACTCGCGAAGCGGCCCTCACGCCAGGTGGTCCAAGGCCCCGGCCCGCATCAGCACGCGGCGCACCTTCTTGGGTGAGATGGACAGCTTTTTGGCCACCCGTGCAATCTTACGGTCTTCGCGCAGCCAGATCTTCGGAATAATGAGTTCTGCAAACTCGTCGGTGATTTCGCGGAAGGTCTTGTCGCCGATCACCCCTTGTGACCAGGCACGCAGTGTTTCGTCGATGTCGCCGCCGCGCAGCACCCTGGTCTTCAGCGTCTTGAGGTCATCCCAGTGCGGTTGATAGGGATCGGCCTTCATTGTGGACATCGCCAGGTTCAGGGAATGTCGTGCATCCTCCAGATTGTTGAAATACTCATTCGACTGCGTGAGCCCAAGCCAAATGTAAGCACGCGCCAGCAGGTGATCGTTTTGTGTGTGCTTCGCGCACTCCACCGCTTCACGGCCAAACCGTTCCGCCAGGACCGCATGCCGGGATGAGTCGCCATATTCATCCGCATCTTCAAGGACATCGTCCTCCAGCCTTGCGTTTTCCACCATGCAGCGCAGAAGCCGCGCCCGGGCCATCAAGATGAAGTCTTCTTTTTCGAGCCCCAGTGCGTAAGCTCCCTCCGCCTCCTCCTCGGCCCGATCCAGATCGCCATTGTCGTGAAAAATGTGGCCATACGTGATCTTCAGGTTGCCTTCGCCCCGGCGTTGGCGGTGTTTGGCGAAGATGGCATCGGCTTCATCGAGATGTGACAATGCCTCTCGCTGCAGCTGTTCAAATCGCGCGCGGATTTCGGCCACGGGTATTCGCGCCGTGTCCCCGTCGGTGGCGTTCGTCTGTCTCCGCAGGGCGGCGCTCGCGTCAATCCTCCGCCGCAGTTGCCGGGCCATGAGCCGCTTCACGTAGGCCATATTGCCCAGCGTGCGCGCCACGTTGGGATGTTGCGGATCCACTTTGGCATATTCGGAAATCGCTTCCGCGAAATGCTTTACTGACTCCTCGTACCGGCCGTCGGCCTGATCGATCCGTCCGTAAGTCGAGAGGATATTGCCGACCGTAATGTAGTCGTCGGTCTGGCGGAGCGCTGCCTCCGCATCGTTGAGTGCGGCGAGCGCTTCGTTGGAGCGTCCCTTCTGGAAGAGCAGCCAGCCCTCCAACGCTTGAAATACTGCTGCCATTGGGAAGTAGCCCAGCTCGAGGGCCACCTTGCGGCCCTTTACGGCGGAAGCGAGTGCCTGATCGTATTCGCCGCTCTTGCGATGGCAATTCGCTTTCCAGTAGTGCGCGACTGCCATCAATTCGCCTCCCACCCGCTTTGTTCCGCTGAGTGCGTCGCCGAGCCCTAAGACGAACTCAAAGTGCCGAACCGCCCGCCCAGGCTCTTCTTCCTTGCCCGCCACAAAGCCTTCCGCCAACCGCAAGTGGGCGTAGTCCACGAGGGGAAGTCGGGCCCGGGCCTCTTCCGGAAACCGCGCCAGCAATATCCTGACCACCTCGACGTCTCGAAACCCCACATCCACCCACTGTGCGCAGTAGCCGACAAGGGGTGCTGCATGTTGCTGGGCCGGAGCAAGATCCTCCAGCAACCCCGCTTGTTCCTCTAAACGCCTGAGCCCCTCACGTATCCGGCGTTGGGCCATGTCCTGCCTCATGTCGTCCAGGAACTGTCGCGAAATCTCTGATCTGCCGATACTTACCCGTGTAGCCGTAGCGACGTCCACCATCCCTCAATATTAGCTCCGAAGGCGAAACCAGGTCAAAACGTCCCACTAGTCCAATCTGGACTGGGTCAATTGAGCCCTTTCGCAATATGGTTTTAACTAGTGTCTGGCGGGGGCGTCGGGGAAACATGGGCAAGCTTATTGCCGGGACTAGGGGTAGTAATAATGGAAAACGGTAACGTGATTGTCTTGTTGGGGCCTCCGGGCTCGGGTAAGGGCACCCAAAGTACGGTGCTACAGCGGGAACTCCACATTCCAGCCATATCCACCGGAGACGTGCTCCGCGCTGAGATCTTAGCGAACACCCCCCTCGGCCAACTCGTTAGAGAGACCCTTGCCGGCGGCAATCTGGTTAGTGACGAGTTGATTAATAAAGTGGCAGCGGCACAGCTCCACCAGCCCCAATTCGCCAACGGCTTCGTCCTCGACGGCTACCCGCGCACGGTCAATCAGGCCCGCTTTCTAGACCAGTTGCTAGCCGATATGGGCACGCCCGAGCCCGTTGCCTTGCACCTGGATGCCACCACTGAAACCATTCTCCAGCGCCTGACCGCCCGGCGCCAGTGCCCGTGCTGCCACCGGATTTACAACCTGGTTCTAAGGCCGTCGAAAGACGGCGTCACGTGCGACTTCGATCACGTCACACTTGTTGCCCGCGACGACGATCGCGAATCCGTTATCCTCGAACGCCTCAAGGCCTACCGGGAACAGTCGCAGCCCGTCATCGACGTTTACAAGGGCCGCCGCTACATAAAGGTGGACGGCAACCTCGATCCGGAAGTGGTGTTCCAGCTCATCAAGCCGTTGCTTTCCGCCTCCACCGCCCAGTTAGCCTGACCGCGGCGTGGGGATGGCATCCACTGGCCCTTGTAAACCGAATCCGCTTGCTGAGCGCGCGCGGTTCTCTGGTGGATTCTTCACACAGGCTGTGACGCGCGCCCTGTGTTAACCGGCACTACCGGTGCCCGTGCCCGCCGTGGTATCCGTACCCACCCCGGTATCCGCCGGCATAGGGAGTTGGATGGCCGTAGTAGTGGCCCCCGCCATAGTATCCACCGCGATAGTAGGGGTAGTGACCGTAGTAACCGCCGTAATAACCGCCGTAAATGCCAACGTAGGGATAGTAGTAGGGATAAGCGGGAGCGACGTAAGGATAGGCATAAGGCGCCGGATAACCGTAGCCCGGAGCATACGCGACCGCGGGGGGCGCCGCGTAGCCGTAGCCGCCGACTCCGAAACCGCCAACTCCCACGCCGACAACAACACGCTGGGCAAAGAGGCAACCACCAGCCAGTAGGAAGAGTGCAAGCAATTTTGTTTTCATTTCATTTCTCCTTTTCAGGATGCCGCCTTCACGGCTTACACTGCCTATAGTGCACGGTTAGTGCCAGTGTTAAGTCATTGATAATACGGGGCAAACCTCGGTTGTCATGGTGGATCAGAACCGCCGGTGGCCGAAAGCGGCCATCAACTGGGCGTCCGGACATCCCCGGGTCTTACGGCAATGCGATTATGAGAGACGTTTGAAGATTATCTGCAAAGCCATCTTGTTCGACATGGACGGTACGTTGGTGGACTCCACCGCGGTGGTTGAGAGTGGCTGGGGCTGGTGGGCCAAGCGGCACCAGATTCCGCTCGAAGAGATATTGCGGTTCTCTCACGGGAGGCCTACGGCCAGCACTTTTGAGCATTTCTTGCCCGGCGTCGACCACACGGCCGAACTGGCCGAGATGCTGGCTTTCGAGGAAACAGAACTGGGTGGCATCAGGACCGTTCCGGGAGTAGAGTTGGTGGTGCAAGCGGCGCAACTGGGAGCGTGGGGCGTCGTGACCTCAGCCCCAAGAGCGCTTGCTGTCACACGGATCGTCGCCGCAGGCTTACCGGTTCCCGCAGTGCTGGTCCCGATCGACGAGATCCGCAACGGGAAACCGGACCCGGAAGGGTTCTTGTTGGCCGCAGAGAAGCTGGGCGTGAACCCGACGGAGTGCCTGGTGTTTGAAGATACAAAGCCCGGGATTCAAGCCGGTATTAACGCCGGCATGCAGGTAATTGGTTTGCTGACCACCGTCACAGCTGACGACTTGGCGCATCGGCCTCTCGTAAGAGACTTTCGCGATGTTCACGTGACGGCCCTCGCAGGCGGCTTCGAAGTCGTGCTTCAAGAGACTTAGTAGCCCGTTATCGAACTGAGGCAGGCTTGGGTTTTTACTGGTCTCCGCAGTGGTCAAGATCCGGGTATACTTTCTCCTACCGGCAATCGCGCCGAACGAAACGGTTACGCTGACGCGATTGAAAAATGTCTCGATCCTGCCCTCATCTCGATAAGCTCCTCGGCATGCGTGAGGAGGTATCACGCCGCGACTTTCTGGACGGTGCGCTGCTCGCTTCCGGCGCTGCGCTTTTGGCGGCGGCCGCTCCTGGTCAGGTGCTCGCGCAAGCCGAAGGCTGGACCGGTTACACCGGTGAAGGAGACTATCGCAACTCGGCCGGTAACACCGAGGGCGTGGTGCACGATGCGCACTCCGTACGCGACGGCGCTTGGGACAAAGCACCTGCCCAGGTTACAGACACGGGTGAATTGCACGATTGCGTCGTGGTGGGCGGAGGGTTTGCCGGTTTATCCGCAGGCTTGTTTTTCAAGCAGCGTGCGAACCCGGCTCGCACGTGCCTGATCCTCGACAATGCCCGGGTTTTTGGCGGCGTCGCGAAACGGAACGAATTCGTGGTGAACGGCCATCGGCTCTATGCGCCGCAGGCGTCGGTGCACTTCCAACCGCCTTACCCCAACAGCTTCTTGAAGAGCGTTTACGACGCCATGAGCCTGGATTGGAGCGCCTTCCAGTCGTACCAGAGATGGGAAGGCTCGACGCCTGATCTTTCGCTGCCCAGGAGCCCGTATCGTGTCTGCGGTTATGAAGATCGAAAAACATATGCCTGGTTCTTCGGCGCCAAGTTCGGACACAAGCCGGGCATTTGGGTGAAGGATCCCTGGAGCAACAATCTGGCAAGCACTCCGTTCTCCGAACAGACAAGGCGCGAGATGGTGGCCTGGAGACACGGGCAGTTGGCCGCGCCCCGGTTGGTTTACGACTATCCTGGCGACGCAATCTCACGG
>JBAUOG010000053.1:0-16685 GCA_049579625.1 Bryobacteraceae bacterium | reverse complement strand
GTCTGCATTAATGCGCTGGTTGACTACCCGTTCGCGCGCCTGGCAGTATGCGGATGGTACTTCGCTTTGGTGGGGATGCTGGCCGGGCACCGCGAAGAGAAGCGCCATCGCCATCGCCATCGCAGGCGGACTGACGACAACGAGCAGACAGAGTCTATCCCGGGTGATGAACCCCACATTTCGGGTGTCGAGTAGCGGCGGGCTCAGTCGCTAAGGGAGCTTTGTCTCCTCGGAGGCAAGAGATTCGGCTGAGTCCTCCCATTTCCGCAGCAGCCGAAACAGCTGATTGCGTTCCTCGATGGAGAGCACTGCTGCGGATTTTTCCATGGCGTGCTGATAATCGGCAAACGCGCGCGCTATTAGACCGCTACCCTGTTCCGTCAGGGCAACCAGTCGGGAGCGCCGGTCATGCCGGTCGCCGTGGCGGCGAACCAATCCACGGCCTTCAAGCCGGTCGACCGCCGCGGTGATCGAAGAACTGGCCAGGGTCGCCTTCCTGCCCAACGCATTGACCCGCATCGGCCCGTTGTGAAAGACGGCCTCCAGCACGGCAAAGTCCGACTCGATGAGCCCGAGGCGTCGAATGCTAGCTCCGGTGTGCGCTCTGAGCGACCGGTACGCATTTAAGAGTACAAGCCAGAGATCACCCGGTTCAACCATCGCGTCCGCCGGTGCGACAAGTGGCTCGTTCCGCGCTTCGCCCGAGCTTGGCGTGTCTGCCGGTTCCAAGCGGCCGCCGTTCTGGCTCAATCTGCGCCTGATGCTTTGGACGCGACCAGGCGGTCGAGCGAGAGGGCTCCGGCACCACGTATAATCAGCGTTACGCCGATTGCGATGGCGAGCAGATGATACTCGAATCCTTCGCCCTTCTGCGAACCGTACCAGTTCATGAACAAACCGTTCGGAAGATGGTTCAGGAGAGCGGCTGTGGCCATAGTAACGCCGATGCCGAACGCGGCGATCCGGGTGAGAAAACCCACGATTAGACCGAGGCCGCCTAGCAGTTGCGCGGCAATGGCCAGGAATGCAAACGGCGCCGGAATATGCAGTTGCTGGGTGAAGAATCCCATGGTCGCGGCATAGCCATAGCCTCCAAACCATCCCAAACCAAGTTGGGCGCCGTGCGCAAAAAACACGATCCCCGCCACCAGGCGTAGCAACGTGAGCGTAAAGTCGTTAGGTGTCGCAGTCAGTGCTTTCAACAATTGTCGAGTCTCCTTATCTGGCTCCAGTTTCGCCGCCTGGCGGGTCGCCGATTCCTGGCGAGCCTTCCACTTGGATGCTCGGTATCGAGCTATCGTGACAACGATCTTGTTGGCGAGGAATCGGCACTGAGGACATTGAAGGGAAGCGACTTGCGACGGCCTTCCTCATCGAAATAGGTGAGAAGGCGGTGCCGTAGAATGCATCTACGACCGTTTTTGTCGGCCAGAGGGATGGGCTCCCTTGGTATACTCAAAGTTGTCGCCTATGCCCCTGCCCGACACCCTTAACGCTATCGAAACTCCTCGGGGCGCAAGCTCCCCTGTCCCTGGTCTCAGGAAGATTATCCTGTTGAAGCCGCGAGGGTTTTGCGCTGGAGTCGTGCGAGCAATCGACGTAGTCCGAATCTCGTTAGAGTTGTACGGGGCGCCGATTTACGTGCGCAAGGAGATTGTTCATAACCGACACGTAGTCGATGAGCTGCGCCAAGCGGGAGCTATTTTTGTCGAGGAACTGAGCGAAGTGCCGGAGGGCTGCCGGGTCATCTTCAGCGCCCACGGTGTGGCGCCCGAAGTCCGCCGTGAGGCTACTGAGCGTAAACTGCAGGTGATTGACGCCACATGCCCATTGGTCACCAAGGTGCACCTGGAGGCGGTGAAATTCGCCAAGCAGGGCTACAAGATTATTTTGATTGGTCATCGCGATCACGATGAGGTGATTGGAACGCTCGGCGAAGCGCCTGAGTCGACCATCCTCGTCTCCGACGTCGAGGATGTGAATCGTCTCGAGATCAGCAATCCGGAACGGATGGCGTATCTCACGCAGACGACGCTATCGCTCGACGAGACGAAAGACATCGTTACCAGGCTACTGGAGCGTTTCCCGAAGATTGTTGGCCCAAAGACACAGGACATTTGCTACGCAACCGAGAACCGGCAGCTAGCCGTCAAAGCAGTGGCGCCTCTCTGCCAGGCATTGCTTGTGGTCGGATCGCAGAATAGCTCGAATTCGCGGCGGCTGGTGGAGGTTTGCGAGAAGGCCGGCGTACCCGCCTATCTTTTGGATGATTCAGGCGAAGTACAGTCGGAGATGCTCGAGAACGTCGACGTCGTGGCGGTCACCGCCGGCGCCTCGGCGCCTGAGCACCTTGTGCAGGAGTTGATCGATCACCTACGGGCGCGCGGTTTTTCACACTTGGAAGAAGCAGAGATCAAGGACGAGGATGTTCGGTTCACCTTGCCGGCAGATCTCGAGAACTTTACGCCTCGGCTTCACACGATCGCATAGGTTGATTGCTTCTGGTGGATGGCAGTATCTTAGTGGGTTGTGCCCCAACCTTTCCGGCTGGAGAATGACCTTTATTGGGGAAGATGACGCCTAGCATCGAGACCACTCACACACTCGCGACTGGGGTAGCCGAAGCAATCCGCAAGGCTTCCGAAGCTCTCCTCCGAAAGCAGCACCCGGACGGTTTTTGGTGGGCTGACCTTACCGCCGATTCCACGCTGGAATCAGACTACATTCTGCAGGAGCTGTGGAATCATCCTCCTGTGGATGGCGTTTGGAATCCACCCAGCCGCGACCGGATTGGCCGCGCGGTGGCCTCGATATTCTCGCGCCAGCTCCCGGATGGCGGCTTCAACATTTACCTGCAAGGACCCTCTGAGATCAGTGCCAGCGTAAAAGCCTACTTTGCTCTGAAAGTGGCAGGCGAGGCAGCGGCAGACCCGCGGATGATTCGTTTGCGTGAGCGGATTCTCGAAATGGGCGGTCTCCAGGCCGCGAATTCGTACGTTCGCATCAACCTGAGCCTGTTTGGTCTGTTTCCGCGCCAGGCATGTCCTTCCGTTCCGCCGGAGATGATTCTGGTTCCGGGTAAGTTTCTCTACCAGATGTCCTCGTGGACGCGGGCCATTGTTGTGCCGCTTTCGATTGTGTGCGCGTCGAATCCCAAACGCCCTGCTCCGGCTGGGTTCAATCTTGAGGAACTGCTGCTTCCCGGCGCTGCATTAAGCTACGAGCGCGATAGCCACCTACTCCGGTGGCGTAATGTTTTTCTGGCGATTGACAGGCTGCTGAAGTTTTGGGAGAAGTACGGTCCGCGTTCGATTCGCCAATACGCGATCAAGAAATGCGCGGAATGGATGATTGAGCGGTTCGACGAGAGTGATGGGCTCGGCGCCATTTACCCGTCAATGCAGTATTCCATGATGGCGTTGGATGTCCTGGGCTATGGGAACGACCATCCGCTGAGGGTGAAAGCGCAGGCCGAATTCGACAAGCTGATGGTCGACAACGACCGGCGTGGATTCTTCTTCCAACCCTGTTTTTCGCCTGTCTGGGACACTGCCATAGCCGCTTTTTCGTTGGGCGAAGCGGCAACCGGTACGGCCGACAGTATGCGGCGAATCGCCGGCTGGCTGATCTCCAAAGAAGTTCGGCGCAAGGGTGACTGGTCCGTGAAGCGGCCTGATGTCGAACCCTCCGGCTGGGCTTTCGAGTTCAACAATGCGTTCTACCCCGATATTGACGACACGGCGATGGTGCTGCTGGCGTTTAAGCATGCCCGGGGCGCGGACGAAGTGAAGCAGCAGGCTTGTGAAAAGCGAGCCGTTAACTGGCTGCTGGCGATGCAGGGAAGCGATGGCGGCTGGGCGGCGTTCGACGTGGACAACAACTGGCAGTTTCTAAGCCATGTTCCCTTCGCTGACCACAACGCGATGCTTGACCCGTCGTGTCCCGATATTACCGGTCGGGTCATCGAGGCGCTGTGCCGCTGTGGGCTCAAGCCGAGCCATCCAGCCATTCGCCGCGGCGTCGAGTTCTTGTGGCGAACACAGGAGGCTGACGGCAGTTGGCACGGCCGCTGGGGCGTGAATTATCTTTACGGCACTTTCCTGGCGCTGCGCGGTTTGGAAGCGGCGGGTATCAGTGATCGCGAACCCGGCATTCAGCAGGCGCTTGAATTCATTCGTGCTTATCAGAACCGCGATGGCGGCTGGGGCGAAAGCTGTGCCAGCTACGACCAAAACTGCTTCGTCCCGAACAAGAGCACACCCAGCAAGACCGGAAGCACCCCCTCTCAAACCGCGTGGGCCATTCTTGGGCTTCTTGCGGGCGGCGACACCCGTAGCTCGACCCTAGATAAGGCAATTGAGTACTTGACTAACACCCAGCGCGCGGACGGCAGCTGGGATGAGGAGTATTGCACCGGCACTGGCTTTCCGAGAGTGTTCTACCTGGCGTACACGGACTACCGCAACACATTTCCTCTGCTGGCGCTAGCGGCTTACGTGAAGGCGAAGGCAGGCCCTCGCGGTGGCGATATCTAGACGAACAGTCATGACAGTTTGCCCGAATCGTGCTGACCTCACACTGGGGCTCTGGAACCACTACAATGGATTAGACGCCCGCTCCGGGCTGAGTGGTTCTGCGTTGAAGTTCTCCTAATTGATTGAAACCGAATTGATTGAAACCGACCCTTGTCACCGGCGTTAGCGGTTTTCTGGGCTGGCATGTGGCCCGGCTACTCGTGGAACGGGGGCATTCCGTAAGGGCACTCTGTCGCCAGAGCAGCGTGGTTCGGGAAGTGGATGTGGAGCGTGTGACTGGGGATCTGCGGGATCGCGCCTCGCTCGATCGCGCGGTAGCCGGTTGCGGTTTGGTGTTTCATGTGGCTGCCGACTACCGTTTGTGGGCAAAGGACTCCACCGTGTTGTACACGTCAAATGTCGACGGCACGCGAAACCTGCTTGAAGCAGCGGAATCGGCAGGGGTGGACCGCGTTGTCTATACCAGCACCGTAGGTTGTATCGGTATACCGAAGCAGGGGACCGGTGATGAATCGACTCCCGTCTCAATAGAGGACATGGCAGGGCACTACAAGCGGTCGAAGTGGCTGGCTGAGCAGATCGCGCTCGAAAAGGCACGGCAAGGATTCCCAGTTGTGATCGTCAACCCCACGGCTCCGGTCGGCGACCACGACTGGAAACCTACGCCGACCGGCAAGATCGTGGTCGATTTTTTGAAAGATAGAATGCCGGCCTACATCGACACAGGGCTAAACATCGTGGACGCCGACGACACCGCAGCAGGACATTTGCTCGCAGCGGAACGCGGCCGGGTGGGCGAACGCTATATCCTGGGCGCGGAAAACCTGACCCTCGGCGAGATCCTTCAACGACTGGCGGTCATTGCCGGCAAGAGAGCGCCAAGGATGAAGATTCCGTATGCGGTGGCCTATGCGGCTGGCGTCGCCAGTACGGCTTGGGCGAACCTGACGGGGAACGAGCCTCTCGCTCCGCTGGAAGGCGTGAAGATGGCGCGGAAAAAGATGTTTGCGTCACACGCCAAGGCCAGCCGGGAACTGGGCTACGCGCCGGGGTCCGCAGGCACCGCGCTGGAAAAGGCAGTTCGATGGTTTCGGGAGAACGGATATGCGTAGGAAACGCCTTTGGGGCGGATTCCCGCCAAGGCGCGGATTCAAGGACGAATGGAAGGCGAAGAAGCCGCTTCACTAAACCGAACATGGCTATTCTTTTTGTTGCCTCGGAATCTTACGAACTAAAGCCTTTCGCCTCCCGGCTGGCCGGAGGCCGGTCCCTGAACTGGCCACTCGATTACGCCGAGGAAGGGGTCTGGGAAGGCCAACGAGCGATTCTGGTTGCGAATGGCGCCGGTCCGCGACTTGCGTCCGAAGCAGTGGAGGTGGCGCGGCGCGCTGTAATGGTGGCCGACCTCTCTTCTTCCCGGTTGGAAGCCATTGTGAGCATTGGTGTTTGCGGTGGTTTGAACCCCGATCTCGTGCCGGGTCAAGTCATCTGTCCAAAGACGGTGCTGGCTGTGGATGTGCAGGGAGTGTTCGATTGCCATACGATAGAAGCTGCGCACGGGTTTGTTTCCGGTGTTGTGATTTCCACAGATCGGGTGGCCGCCACTTTAGAGGAGAAGAAGAAGCTACGCGAACAGGGCGGCGATGTCGTCGAAATGGAGGCGGCTGGCGTTGCATCCAAAGCAATTCAAGCCGGATTGCCCTTTTACTGCATCAAAGTGGTAAGTGATTCAGCTGAAGAAGAAATGCCGCTGGATCTAAACGAAATGCGGACTATCGAAGGACGGTTCGCGCGTGGGAAGATTGGTAGTTACGCACTTACGCATCCCAATGTGCTCCCGGGTTTGCTTCGCTTGAAGCGGCGTTCTGAGGAGGCGGCGGGTTTGCTGGGAGATTTTCTTGTCGGTTGTCGAATTGAGCAAGAACGAACCCCGGTTGAATGATGCGGTACCCGCCACAATGCGGGCAGCTGTATATCGGGGTGAGGGGAAGATCGGAGTTGAGTCCGTCGAGACGCCGCAAGCAGGCCGCGGCGAGATTGTCATTCGAGTTGAGACGTGCGGGATTTGTCACACCGATCTGAAGAAGATCGAGTACAACCTATTGCCCCCGCCGCGCATCTATGGTCATGAAACGGCCGGTGTTGTGGCGTCAGTTGGCGAAGGCGTCGAGAAATACTCCGCAGGTGATCGCGTCATTGTCTTTCATCACATTCCATGCGGCGAGTGCTTCTACTGCCAGCGAGGGCTGTACGCGCAATGTCCCGTATACAAGAGGGTTGGCGTGACGGCGGGATTCGAGCCGGCGGGCGGAGGATTTGCGCAGTACGCCCGCGTCATGGATTGGATTGTGGACCGGGGCGTCGAGAAGATTCCGGATGGCGTTTCTTTCGATCAGGCTTGCTGGGTCGAGCCGGTCAACACGTGCCTCAAGGGTGTCGAAATGCTGGCGCTGCGCAGCGGCGACGTAGTTGCGATATTAGGTCAAGGGCCGATCGGCTTGATCTTTACTATGCTCGTCAGGCGTGCGGGTGCTCGGGTGTTGGCAACGGACAAGATTGAGCACCGGCGAGCGATTTCGGAGGACCTCGGAGGCCAAGCCTTCGATCCTAAAGGAAGCGAATTCGAATTAAGATTGAGAGAAGCCACCGAAGGGCGCGGAGCGGATGCGGTGATAGTAGCGACGGATGCCAAGGGACTGGTTGACCAAGCCTTGCGTATTTCCCGGCCGGGTGCCAAAATACTACTCTTCGCCCAGACCTCGAGCGGCGCGCGCGCTGATGTGTCGGCGACCGATATCTGCGTCGGAGAGCGCATACTACTGGGGTCCTACAGTGCCGATGTGGATTTGCAGGCACAGTCGGCGTGGCTGGTCTTTAGCGGCGAACTTCCGCTTGAACGCCTCATTTCCGATCGATTACCGCTTGACGAGATCAGCACGGGCATTGACATTGCATGCCATCCGGGTGAAACATCATTAAAGGTGGTCATCCATCCGCAGGAGTGCAGGTAATGCCGGGCACCATCATGCAGGCCGCTGTCCTCTATGGCAAGGAGGATGTCAGGCTGGAATCGGTGCCGGTGCCACGAATTGCACCAGGTGAGATTCTGATCCGTGTGCGACGGGCTTTGACCTGCGGCACAGACTTGAAGGTATTCCGACGCGGTTACCACGCCAAGATGATCGTTCCTCCGGCGCTGTTCGGCCATGAACTGGCCGGCGACGTGGCGGCGGTTGGCGAAGGAGTCACCAAATTCAAAGTCGGCGAGCGTGTGGTTTCGGCGAACTCCGCGCCCTGCGACGTCTGCTTCTATTGCAGACGCGGCCAACAGAATCTCTGCGAGGACCTGCTGTTCAACAATGGAGCCTATGCGGAATTCATTCGCATCCCAAGCCGGATTGTTGAAAAGAACACCTACGAAATCCCGCCAGACCTCCGCTATGAAGACGCGGCACTGATCGAACCGCTGGCGTGCGTGCTGCGCGGACTCGATGAGGCGGGCCTTCGGCACGGTGATTCGATCGCGGTGATGGGATTGGGGCCGATTGGGCTGATGTTCGTCCGGCTGGCAAAGAGCTCATTCGGTGCTCGTGTGATTGCCATTGCACGCCGCAGGCAACAGATTGATGTGGCACTCAGGCTCGGAGCCGACGAGGGTGTCGAGATGATTCGCGATCGCTCGAAACTGGTGGATGAAGTCCGGCGGTTGAATGGAGGCCGAGGCGTCGACGTCATGATCGAAGCGATTGGCCATCCGGAAGCCTGGGAAGTCGCCGTTGAATTGGTCCGCAAGGGCGGAACCGTAAACTTCTTCGGCGGATGTCCTACCGGTACAAAAGTCGGCCTCGATACAGGTCGTTTGCACTATGCCGAGATCACCTGCAAAGCGAGTTTTCATCACACCCCCGAGCATATTCGCCGGTCCCTTGAGATTGTTTCGGCCGGTGCCGTCACTGCCGATCATCTGGTGAACCGGAGCGAACCACTGAGCCGGCTGCCCGACGTGCTCCAGGATTTGGCGACCTCCCCGAATGGCTATCTGAAAACTGCAATTACACCTTAGCTCCGCGGGTGCTAAGTGGGCGGTTTCGGAAGTTCGGTCGCGTGAAAACTTCAGCACTGAACCGTGCGCGTTAGCAGGCGGATCATATGATCGAACTTCTGAACCTGAGTACTAAGCGATCATAGAGAATAGCGGATACCAGTGGCTGTCGCTCTCTTACAACCCAAAGACTATGTGAAGCAAGTGGTGGCTGATCCAGCCCGGTACTCGCTGGCCGAGGCCCAGCAGTATACGCGCTGGTTGGCTACTCATCACTATGAAAACTTTCAGGTGGTCAGCTTTCTATTGCCGAAGCACCTGCACCAGGAGTTCTACAACGTTTACGCGTTTTGCCGGTGGGCCGACGACCTGGGCGATGAAATCGATGACCCACGGGAAAGCCTGAAGCTGTTGGGCTGGTGGCGAGACGAGTTGCAGTCGATGTACGGAGGCGCAGCTGTCCATCCCGTTTTCGTGGCTTTGAAGAGCACCGTCGAGAGATTCCAGATCCCCATAGAGCCTTTCGACCGCCTGATCCGTGCTTTTGAACAGGATCAGACAGTAACCCGCTATCGGAACTTCGAAGAACTTTTCGCCTACTGTGTGAATTCGGCCAACCCGGTTGGACACCTGGTCCTGTACTTGGGCGGATACCGCGACTCGCATCGCCAAGAGCTCTCCGACTATACCTGCACGGGGTTGCAGTTAGCGAACTTCTGGCAGGACGTTACGGTGGACCTTCCTAAAGATCGCGTGTACCTGCCACTCGACCTGCTGGACAAGCATGGTTATGGGGTCGAGGGTCTCTTCGCGCGGCGCTTTGATCAGCGCTTTGCTCAAGTCATGAAAGAGGCAGTTAACGTCGCTGATCAGCTGTTTCGCAAAGGACTTCCACTCATCGACACAGTCGACCGTCGTCTGGCACTCGATCTTCAGCTTTTTAGCAGTGGCGGCATGGCGATCCTTAAGAAGATCCGCGAGCAACGCTACGACGTGTTGACTCAGAGGCCGCACATTTCGAAGGTCGAACGCCTGGGCATCCTGTTGCGATGCCTTCCGCGATTGATTCAGTAATGCCGCTCAGCGTTAGCCGATCATATCGTTATTGCCGTTATGTGGCACGAAAGCGCGCCAAGAACTTCTATTACTCGTTTCTGCTCCTCGAAAAGCCACAGCGCGACGCCATGTGCGCGGTGTACGCGTTCATGCGGCACTGCGACGACCTGAGCGACGATCCGGCCGCAGTCGACAAAGAGAAGCTCCGCGAGGCCATTACGCAATGGCGCGTTGAACTGGCGCACGCACTGGAGGGCGAATACGGCAAGAATCCAATTTGGCCGGCTTTTCACGATACGGTTCGGCGTTACCGGATTCCACATCGTTTCTTTCACGAAATGATTGACGGCATCACTTCCGATCTGGAGCCGCGAGAGATCCAAACCTTCGATGAGCTGTATCGCTACTGCTACCAGGTGGCCTCGGTGGTGGGATTGACGATCATCCACATATTCGGATTTACGTCCATTAAGGCCCTGGTACTGGCCGAGAAATGCGGCGTTGCGTTTCAGCTGACGAACATCATCCGCGACGTGCGCGAAGATGCGCAGTTGGGGCGAATCTACCTGCCCTTAGAGGACTTGCATCGATTCTCCGTTCCGGTGGATCAGCTTAGAGTGGGGGACGAGGACGACCGTTTCCGCGATTTCATCCGCTACGAAGCCGATCGGGCCCGGCGTTATTACGAAGAGTCCGCGAGTTTATCGGAACTGATCCAGCCGGACAGCCGCCGGTCCTTGTGGGCCCTTCGTGCCATCTATCAGCGGTTGTTGTCGCGCATTGAAGCGGCCGACTACTCCGTTCTCAGCTCTCGTATCAACGTGCCGACATCGAGCAAGCTGATGCTGCTGGGGAAAGCATTTTTGTTTCCCGTGGCATAAACGGAGTTCTAATCCGCCAGAACGCCGTCGAATCGCTCGTCTGCCGTGTAGGTCACGATCCAGCGGCTGTTCGTCCCTTCGAGCGCGAAGCCGGCTGAGTTTGCCGGTACCATCCAGACTTGGCCTTTTGTGAACGGCTTGCCGCCGATATGCCCTTCACCCTCGATGCAGATCAAGAGAATGTAATACGGGTTCTGTGCTGCGAATCGAAGCCGGCCGAGAACTCTCATGCGCTCAATCCGGAAGTATGCGCACTTCAGCAACTGATCGCGCCACTCCGTAATCGGCTTCGGCTTGGCAGCAGCTTGGTGGCTTCCCAGCTTCGAGACTTGAACACCGTCATCCAAGTGCAATTCGCGAGGACGCCCATAGTCGTACAGGCGGTACGTTATATCCGAATTCTCCTGGATCTCGCAAATCGTCAAGCCCGCGCCTATGGCATGAACCGTACCGGCCGGCACGAAGACGATGTCTCCGGCCTCGACCTTCCCCCAGTCCAGCAGTTGTTCAATCTCGCCGCTAAGCGCCGAGACGCGCAAACGCTCAGGGGTGATTTCTTCGCGGAAGCCGGCAGCCACTTCGCCGGGAGGTTGCGAATCCAGCACGTACCAAGCCTCCGTTTTTCCCAAGGTGCCGTGATGCCGGCGGGCGTACTCGTCATCCGGATGCACTTGTACAGATAACCGGCTGGTAGTGAACAGAAACTTTACCAGCAGCGGACACTGCGCCGGATACTCCGGGTCTGCGGCCGTGCCGAGAATTCCGGGCTGTTCAGACAACAGGGCGCCCAGGTTTGGGCCAAGCGAGGTTTCGTTGTCCTGAAAGGTAAACCAGACTTCGCCGATTGGCTCGCTGCGCGGTGCGACCGCGAAGAAAGGAGCAAGGCTCCGGCGTCCCCAAACTCGTTCACGGAACAACGGGAACAACTGGAACGGCTGATGGATCGGCTCTGTCATGGATAGCATCGATTAGCAAGCACAGATCTCCGGGGGTTTTCAGAGCAACCGCGCACGTCAGAGTCTTTATGCAGCGTACCAGCACGGATCTCAGTAGGAGCCCCGGAGCGCACAACGAGCAATGATGAAAAAGCGTCTACGGTGGCACATTCTTCAGACGGTCATGAAAAAGGCTGTCTTCCCTTGCTCCCTCAAATGTCCGGACCCCGCAACTCATTGCAAGCGAACACAAACGCTTCCGAGCCGTGACCGTAAGGGAGCGGTTTTTGGCCTTTTTCATCAACGTCTTCAGGCTGTGGTGGGTGTCTGCTGTAAACTCTCCGGGTTTCAGAGCAACCGCGCTCGTGCCCCCCGCTCCGGAGACTCAGCAAAGCGGATTTCGGCCTTATTCATCTCGCTCACGCCTAGCCCAGGCTCCCCTCTCTGCCTTAATATAGAGTTATGCCGATCTTCGAATATAAGTGCGACGATTGCGGGACGAAGTTCGAAAAGCTGGTCCGGCGCAGCGCGGACGCCAACGCGATTCGTTGCCCCTCCTGCGGGACTGACCATTTGACCACCGAATACTCCACCTTTGCGGCTCACGCCCATCACAGCAGTCCAAAGAACTGCGCTCAGCCCGCCGGCGGATGTGGCGGCGGCATGTGCCAATCCGGCATGTGTGGAATGAACTACAACTGACGCGCGTCGTCAGATCACCCGCTGCACGGTGTACTTCGCCTCTTCGAGTGCCTGGCTTAATTCCGTGATGTGCTCCGGCCCGCGAGTCTCGACGGTAATATCCACCACCGTCTCTCCCAGATGCACGCCGAAATAGGCTCGCTCGTGGCGTAAGTCCACAATATTTGCGCGTTTGGCGGCGACAATCTCAACTAATCCCTTGAGCCCGCCGGGCTTGTCGGTGATGTAGACGTGGAGCCGGACCAGGCGCCCGTCTTTGACCATGCCCCGCTCGATGATCCGCGAAAGCAGCGTCACATCGATGTTGCCGCCACAGACCAACGACACCACATTCTTCCCGGCGAGGGTCGTCTTGCGTTGCACCAGTGCCGCCGTTGCCGCCGCGCCTGCTCCTTCTGCGAGCGTCTTCTCGCGTTCGAGCAGAATCAGAATGGCGTTGGCGATATCCTCTTCCGACACGGTGACAATTTCATCCACGTATTTCTCGACGAGCGGGAGGGTCAGCTCGCCGGCACAACGGACGGCGATGCCCTCAGCGATAGTCGCCGCCGCCGGCAGTATCACGGGATGATGTAGCCTTACCGCCTCGACCATGGAAGGGACGCGCTCAGTCTGAACGCCGACCACGCGTACCGACGGCTTCAGTTCTTTCACCACGCAGGCGATGCCGCCCAGCAAGCCGCCACCACCAATCGGAGCGATGACCGCCTCCATCGTCGGTGCCTGTTGCAGGATCTCCAGGCCGATCGTCCCCTGGCCGGCGATGACATCGTCATTGTTGAAGGCCGGCAGAAGCGTGAATCCATATTCCACTTGACGGCGGCAGGCTTCCTGATACGCCTCGTCATAACTATCCCCAAATAGAATCACTTCCGCGCCATAGTTGCGGGTTTGGGTTACCTTGACCAGTGGGGTCGAAAGGGGCATGCAGATCTGCGCGCGGATGCCGCGTTTCGTCGCGTGATAGGAAACAGCCTGCGCATGGTTGCCGGCCGACGCCGCGATGACGCCCCGGGCCGCTTCGTCTTTGCTCAGCGTCAGGATCCGGTTCAGCGCGCCCCGCTCTTTGAAAGAGCCGGTCATCTGCAGGTTCTCGAGTTTTAACCACACCCGGTTGGCCGAGAGCTGAGACAGCGTCTCGGAGTAGGCGCAGGGGCTTTCATAGACCGCGCCGCGGATGCGCTCGCGGGCCGCACGGATGGCTTCCAGAGTGACCATGTTGTTCTTGGCTCCGCTTCTCAGCATACGCGGGGAGGGTCGGTGCTGCTTCTTCGCTTGGGGCACTTCGTTGTGGGCGTGAAGAATAGCGAGGCATTTGATGGATTACCGTTCACAGGTCGTATGTCGGGACGTAACTCGCGGTGCGTTTAGCGCGCCTCGACTTCAAGGTTCAGGCCAGGGACAAATTCGCCTGAGCTCGAAGGTCAAGGCCGGCGAACTCGCCTCGCTCGAGCTTCGGGAAAGCGGCGGCGGCGATCATGGCTGCGTTGTCGGTGGAGAGCGCGGCGGTGGGGAAATAGAACTTGAAATCGCGCTGTTGGGCAGCCGCCCGGCGCAACCCGGTGTTGCAGGCAACCCCGCCGGAAATGATGATCACCTGGGCGTGAATGAATTCCGCCGCTGTCGCTGCTCTGCGCATCAACTCCTGAATGACCGCATGCTGAAAACTCGCGATCAGGTCCAGAGTGGCTTTCGGGGTAAGCTCGAGCCAGGCCTCGACAGTGGGTGCGGGTTCACGGCGGAGCAGTTCACGCCGGGCTTCAATCTCAGAGCCCATGTCATGATGCTGAACCCAGCGCAGCACGGCAGTCTTCAACCCGCTGAAGCTGAAGTCCAGTTCGTTCCCTTTCATCTTGGCGAATGTGAAAGGCACACCGCGTGGATCACCAAAAGACGCCAGGCGGTCAATCAAAGGGCCGCCGGGATAGCCGAACCCAAGCAGCTTTGCCACCTTGTCGAAGGCCTCGCCTGCCGCGTCGTCGCGCGTCCTTCCGAGCAGTCGATACTGACCGCCGCGACAAACCTCAAACAGGTGGGTGTGCCCTCCGCTCACGACCAGTGCCAGTGCCGGCAACGCGATCTCTTCGCCAAGCTGCCGACTTTCCATCAAGACCGAATAAATGTGCCCTTCGACATGATTGACTCCAATCAGCGGCAGACCCGTAGAAAAGCACAGGGCCTTGGCGTAAGTGATTCCGACCAGGAGCGACCCCACCAAACCAGGCCCCGCCGTCACCGCAATCGCAGTCAAGGACTCGAGTGGTGTGGCGGCCTCGTCGAGCGCCTGTCTCACGACAGGAACGATGGAGCGCAAATGTTCTCGTGAGGCTAGCTCAGGGACAACCCCACCGTACCGTGCATGGGCGTCAAACTGGGAAGCCACCACGGACGACAACTGCCTGGCCCCGTCCTCTACCACGGCGGCGGCGGTCTCATCGCAGGAACTTTCAATGCCTAGAATGCGCATCGACACCCGCGGAATCGTTCACAAGTAGTCAAACTTAGTCCCATATTCGGACAATGCAAAACGAACCCACCCCGGCCCGCGGCGCGCAACTGGTTCTGTCGCAAGGAAGAGCCATCTATAATTCAACTGGCCCTAGACCTGCGTCGGGGCAACGATATGGGCCAAAACATCCGCTATACCCTTCGCAGCATGCTTCGCTCCCCCAGCTTTAGTATCGCTGCATTGCTTTGCCTGGCATTGGGGATCGGTGCGACCTCGGTTATCTTCAGCATTGTAAACGCGGTGGTTTTGCGCCCGCTTCCCTACCGCCAGCCCGAACGCCTGGCTCGGATCTACACCGAGTTTCCAGACTTTCCGAACGGGGGTCTACGCCGCTTCTGGGTTTCCGAGCCGGAGGTGTTCGATCTGAAGACCGCGAAGTCTTACCAGGCGATTGGCGCTTATGCCACGGGCGGCGTCAATCTCTCCACGGCCACTGACCCGATCCGTGTAACTGCGGCCTATGTTAATGCCGAGGGCCTATCGACGTTGGGGATTGCACCGGAGAAGGGGCGCCTGTTCACCCCAGAAGAAGACAAGCCCGGTGTGCCGCCGGTGATCCTACTTTCCCAAAGTCTCTGGCAGCGGGCATACGCCGGAGATCCCGACATCTTAAACAAGGACGTGTTTCTCGCGGGGGTGAAATGCAAGGTCATTGGCATCATGCCGAGAGGTTTTATCTTCCCGCCGGGTGAGACAGACGCTGCCGAAGCCTGGACGCCGTTGCAACTCAACCCGGCGAGCAAAAATCGCGGCGGTCACAATTACAACGTTTTTGGAAGGTTGAGAGATGGGGTGACCATCCAGCAGGCGCGGCAGGAGATGGCAGGACTAGTCGCTCACTGGGGAGAGGCCTATTCGCCGATGAACCACGTCTTCAGTCCTGCCCACCATCCTGTTGTTATGTACGATTTCTATGACGAGACGGTCCGGAGCGTCCGCAAGGCGATGCTTCTGCTACTGGGCGCGGTCGTCTTCGTGCTCTTGATTGCTTGCGTCAACGTGGCTAATCTTCTGCTTGCGCGCAGTGAAGGACGCCAACGCGAGATCGCCGTGCGCCGTGCACTCGGGGCAAGTACGGGTCAACTGCTGGCGCAGTTCACGGTGGAGGGAATTGTATTGTCGCTGGCTGGAGCGCTGCTGGGGTTGATCCTGGCATTTGGCGGTCTGCGGTTGATACTCGATACAGGAGCCGCCAGTATCCCGCGCGCCGACGAGATCGCGCTCGATGGACGAGTCTTGCTCTTTACACTGGGTGTTTCGATCGCCAGTGGCGTAGTCTTCGGCTTTGCCCCGCTGGTGCAGGTTTCCGCCCTGCGCTTGTTCGACACGCTCAAGGCGGCGAGCGGCCGGTCGTCTTCAACCAACTCCTCGAATCAATTTCGCAGAGTCCTGGTTGTGGTTGAGATGGCTATGGCCTTCGTGCTCCTCGCCGGCGCCGGTTTGATGGTGCGTGGCTTCTGGCGTTTGCAGCAGGTGAATGTAGGCTTTAACCCCCATGGCGTTCTGACGGCCAGGGTAGAATTGCCTGAGTCTTTCTACAAGACGCACGCCTCGCAAGAGCAGTTCTGGGAGCGGCTCACAGCTCAACTGAATCAGTCTCCGGGTGTCACCGCCGCGAGTCTCGCATCCGGCCTACCACCCTTGCGGCGGCCTAATGAAAACGACACCGATATCGAAGGCTTCGTCAAAGTGCCGAACGGCCCCATCGAGAGCGTCAATTTCTATCAGATTGTCACGCCGCAGTACTTTGAGACGATTGGCGCGCGCCTGATGGAGGGCCGCTGGTTCGACCAGCACGACGGCCCTGCGCGAAGCGTGATTGTCAACCAGACGATGGCCAACACCTTTTGGCCGCACCAGAGTGCGATCGGACGCCGGGTGAGGCCGGGAACGAAGGAGTGGTACACGGTGGTCGGGGTGGTGGCCGACATCAAGAATGCGGGCGCCGACCGGCCTACAGGGACGGAACTCTTCGTGCCCTACAACAACGCGGATGGGGGCGACACCGACTCGCCGTACATTCTG
>JBAUOG010000052.1:0-9290 GCA_049579625.1 Bryobacteraceae bacterium | reverse complement strand
GACGAATGCTTATCGTCAGTCGTGATGGCTAATCCAGCGGCGGGAAACGCAAGTCCGGCGGCAAGAAATCTCCTACGTGAAGAAGAGGATTCCATTATCGACTCCTTTCTACTTATAATGAACCTGTAATTCGATTCTATCTCCGGAGGCGACTAAATGAGCCACTTATTCTCGCGCCGTACTGTGCTGGGGATGACCTTGAGCGCTGGTGTCGTCGCGACAAGCAGGCGCGCCTTCACTCAAGAACAAACCACGCCCGCGCCAGACGCTTTGTCCACTTTCGCTGCATGTTCTACTGTCTCTCTAGTACATGGAGAGAACCGCCGAAAGAATATTACTGAAGCGCTCACCTTAATTGACGATCAGATTCTGCCGAAACTAAAAACCAAGAAGTATGTTGTCATTAAGCCGAACTTAGTTTCTACAGTAAATCCATTAGCTGCAACCAATGCCGATGCGCTATGCGGAATACTGGACTACTTAGGTCCGCGATTCAAAGGGCCAGTCTATATCGCGGAGTCATCGGCGGGAAACACGGTCGAAGCATTCGACAATTTCAAATACCAGGCAGTCGCGAAGGAGTTTGGGGCGCAGAAGGTACACCTCCTGGATCTGAACGAAGAAGGCAAGTATTCGGTGATTCCGATCATGGATGCGGACCTTCACCCGACTCCGGTGCGCCTGGCCGCCCGGCTGGTGGATCCGGATGCGTTCATCATCTGTTCGGCGATGTTGAAGGCGCACAACACGGTGGTCGCCACACTTTCGGTGAAGAACATGGCGTTGGGCGCGCCGTTACGAAGCGCCCCAAAGTTAAAGCCGGAGTGGAACGACAAGCGGAAGTTTCATGGCGGTGTTCGCCAGACCCACTACGACATTATGCTCACCGCGCAGAAGCTGTCTCAGTTCTGGGGAGCAGCCGTTATCGACGGCTACGATGGCATGGAAGGCAATGGGCCGACCTCGGGAACGCCGGTCCCCTCGCGGGTGGCGATCGCTTCCACGGACTTCATCGCGGCCGATCGGGTCGGCCTGGAGTGCATGAGCGTGAAGCCTGAGTGGGTCGGGTACTTGCGCTATTGCTCGCAGGCAGGCATCGGACAGTACGATCTGGCGAAAATCGATGTGCGCGGCGCGGCCATCGGGTCGGTGAAGAAGCAGTATCGTCTACATAACGACATCGAGCGCGAGTTGCGCTGGATGGGTCCGATGGACGAAGTGCCCGAGAAGCTGGGTTAACGCAAACAAGGCACTGCACAGCGTCAAGACGTTGCTGAAAAAGCCAAAAACCGCTCTCTTGCTCCGGGGCGGAGAGCTACGGTCACGGCTCCGTTTGGGTTAACCATCCGCTTGCTGACGCGCGCGGTTCAGTGCTGGAGTTTTCACACGGACTCTAACGGTTACGGCTCCGAAGCGCTTGTGGTTGACTGCAAAGAGCTGCCAAATAAGGACGGTAAGGGACCGAAGATGAGGCCTTCCTCAGCTACGCCTCAGAACTGAAGTCTGCCTCTACTGTGCTGTGAAAGGCTCTCCCGAACGCTGCTCGGCAGCTGCGTGGTTTCCGCGTAGGCTCATACTGGAGAGGAGACATGCCTGTTTATCGTTCAAGAACCACCACCCACGGCCGCAACATGGCTGGAGCGCGCAGCCTGTGGCGCGCCACCGGAATGCAGGACGGCGATTTCGACAAACCGATCATCGCCATTGCGAATTCGTTCACGCAATTCGTACCCGGCCACGTGCATCTCAAAGATCTCGGCCAACTGGTCGCCGGCGAAATAGCCCGGGTTGGCGGCGTTGCCAAGGAATTCAACACCATCGCGGTCGACGACGGCATTGCCATGGGGCACGACGGCATGCTCTACAGCCTGCCTTCGCGCGAATTGATAGCCGACTGTGTCGAGTACATGGTGAACGCGCATTGCGCGGATGCGTTGGTGTGTATTTCGAACTGCGACAAGATCACGCCCGGCATGCTGATGGCATCGCTGCGACTCAATATCCCGACCATTTTCGTATCGGGCGGCCCGATGGAAGCCGGCAAGGTGGTTGCTCAGAACGGCCTCGTCCGGGCACTCGATCTGGTGGATGCGATGGTTGCCGCCGCCGATCCGAAGGTCAGCGACGCGGACGCCGAGGAATTGGAGCGCTCCGCCTGCCCCACGTGCGGCTCCTGCTCCGGTATGTTCACGGCGAATTCGATGAACTGTCTCACCGAAGCACTGGGGCTTGCGCTACCGGGAAACGGAACCATCCTCGCCACGCACGCCGACCGTAAGGAGCTGTTCCTGGAAGCCGGCCGGCGCATCGTCGACTTGGCCAAGCGGCATTACGAAAACGATGACGCGACTATTCTGCCGCGCGGCATTGCGACATTTGACGCCTTTGAGAATGCGATGACGCTCGACATCGCGATGGGCGGTTCCACTAATACGGTGCTGCACCTGCTGGCCGCAGCCCACGAAGCGCAAGTGGCCTTCACTATGCCGGACATTGACCGCTTGTCGCGCCGCGTGCCGCACCTCTGCAAAGTCGCCCCGTCCACGCCCCACGTCCACATGGAAGATGTGCATCGGGCAGGCGGCATTTTCGCCATTCTGGGCCAGCTTGACCGCGCCGGCCTGCTGCATCGCGAAGCGTATACAGTGCACTCGTCCACCTTGGGCGCCGCCATCGAGAAATTTGATATTGCGCGCGAAGTGAGTTCCGATGTCGAGACGCTCTATCGCGCAGCGCCCGGTGGCATCCGAACCACGGTGCCATTCAGCCAGAACTCGCGCTACTCGAGCGTCGATCGCGACCGCGAGCGCGGCGTGATTCGGGGTGTCGACAACGCGTTTAGCAAAGACGGCGGTCTGGCTGTCCTCTACGGCAACATTGCGGAAGATGGCTGCATTGTGAAAACGGCCGGCGTGGATCCGGCGAGCCTGGTGTTTGCCGGTCCGGCCCGCATTTTCGAGAGCCAGGACAACGCGGTCGCGGGGATCCTGGGCGATACGGTAGCGCCCGGTGACGTGGTTGTCATCCGCTACGAAGGGCCGAAGGGTGGTCCAGGCATGCAGGAGATGCTGTATCCCACGAGTTACCTGAAGTCCAAGGGGCTGGGGAAGGCATGCGCCCTGATCACGGATGGCCGTTTCTCTGGCGGCAGTACGGGTCTTTCGATCGGGCATATTTCGCCCGAGGCCGCGGAAGGCGGTGCGCTCGCGCTCATCGAAGAAGGCGACCGGATCGAGATCGACATTCCGAAGCGTTCCATTCATCTGGCAGTGGACGATGCCACGCTGGCTGAGAGGCGCGAGGCGATGCATGCACGGGGTGAGAAGGCATGGAAGCCCGGCGCGCGCGAACGTAAGATCTCGGGCGCACTGCAGGCCTATTCGGCGTTGGCGACTAGCGCTTCGCGCGGCGCCGTGCGGGATCTGGCGGGTCTACGGCGTTGAGGGCGGCGAGGCCTTGACCTTGGTGCTCATGTCAACGATTGGGCCCGCCATCCACTTGGGTTAGGCTGGCTGCATTGACACTCCCACTGCCTCTCCCTAAACTTGAGGGTGAGGGAGTCCTGCGAATGAACATCGAAATCCATAAGCCTGAACTCGAAGCCCTCATCCAGCAACAATTACAGACCGGCGCCTTCCGCGACGTCGAAGATGTCCTCATGCACGCCCTCACCCTAGCCTCAACTGAGAACCACGGTGAGCCGACCGGAACTGCTCTCGTGGCCGCCATGCAGGCCTGTCCCGTCAAAGACTTTGAATTTGAACCGGAGCGCTTCCCAATGCCTGTGCGTGACATAGCCTTCTGATCATCCGCCCAATGTTCGCCGATCGCGTCCTCGAGATAACGGAGGACATCATGCTCCAATGGCGCCTTCTTGTTCACGAAGGGCGCAAAACTGGTCATACGTTTTCCCAGCCCGATTTAATGATTGGCGCCACTGCTTTCCACCACGGTCTCACCTTCGTCACTCGTAACCGCAAGGACTTCGAGAAGACGGGCATCACGATCTTTAATCCCTGGGACTAAGAGGGTACGCGACCAAGACGTGCGAGTTCGAGGACACGACCAGCTTCTGTGGTGGCAGGAAACCCCACGGCTTAATTACGGCTTAATTAACGCGACGTCCGACTATTGATCACTTGCGGGTGGCCGACAATCCTTGCACGAGTCGCGCGGCGAGAATCTGAGTATCGGTGACTCCGGAAGTGTCCATGCTCCCAGCAGCGGGACAAATAGGCCGGGCTCAGTTGAGCTTCGCTTTTCGGGTCGGGATGCTTGTCCGTCGAGATGCCGGTGGAGGGCAGGAAAAGCGATCAAGCTGACCCACAAAATGACGACGCTTGCCGTAAAACCGAATGACTTGGCCTTGCTCATCTCTCCTCCTTTCCGCCTATCTCGAACGCGCAGACACGCCGCCAACCCATCCGCTTGCTCACGCGCGCGGTTGACTCTATGGGGACGGACCCTGTTTGGAGCTTGTAAGCTTTTGATTCTTATCTGTGGTCGGAGTTAGCCCAGGAGGATTCCCAGGCTATGCGCCGGTGTGGTGCTGGAGCTGGTCTTCACTCGCAAAAGACCCTTACCTTTACCTTGTTGTTGGTCTGATCGACGTCGACATCCACCGTGACGTCGTTCAGTTGGTCAACCAACTCTTCCAGATTTTCGGGCTTGATCTGGCTCAAATCAAACGGAATGCCCTGTTCGCGTAAGGCGTCGTTGACGTGCTGCCGAGCCGGGGCCGGGATCAGGTTAACCAACTTCACGCCGGAGCGGAGCAACTGCAGTGGAACCCGGACATTCACCTTCACCGGCCCCGGGTCACTCCCGTCCTCGGCTTCAACTATCACACGCATGTACTTCGCATTCCGCTTCGTTTGCGCAGCGGTGCCAGTGGCCGAAGCGCCGTTGCCCATCTCCTTCTCCAGCGCCGAAATCAAACGTTCAGCCTCGTCAGCCGTGATTTTTCCGCCCGCCAACATCTCTAGAACTTGCCGCCGATTCTCGCTCATAATTTCCTCCTATACGATTCGCACTGTGACCGCGTCGGAGTAGCTATCAACCTCGACGTTGGTGCCTCGCAGCGCTTCCAACACCCGCCAAATCACCAGGAAGGTTTCGAGGGGATTTAGACCTATCACCAGGAGCGCAATCGTAATCAGTGGCGCCAGCAACAGCACAATCGGCAACAGCAGGAGCCACAACAGAAACAGCGGCAGCCATAGCCGGAAAGACGGGCCACCCTGGTGACGGATACTGACCCAAGCCAGTAGCGGTAGCATCACTTCAACCCCTCCAGCGCCGTGATGGCCTCCTGCGCATTGATCTCGCCGCGCTTCAGTTTGTCCAACACGTCGGCTCGCGAAGGCGTCGGATTCGTGTCAACAAACTCCAGGCTCTGCGCGATCCGATTCAGCCGCGACTTGATGGTCGGATAACTGACCCCGAACATCTGCTCCATCTCCTTGATGGAGCCATGACAGCGGACGAACGCCGTAACAAAAACCTGGTCCTCGAAGGCCAGGCGCGCCAATTGCGGAAGCTCAAAGGAACCCTCAATGGCGATTCCCCTCTCCTGCAGGCGGACCCGCTCCACCGTCAAGGGCTGGCCCTGGGTTATTTGCATCAGTTCCTGCCAGTCGGCCGCGCTCTTTCGTTCCGGTGCCATACGGTGAAGGCCACTCCAATCAAACTGCCTACACCTACTTAATAATCAAGTTTATTAAGTTTGTCAAGCCTGTTTTATTGATTTTATTAATTTTTATATAGTAGGATCGATTCATGAGACTCGTAATCTCACTGGGCGTTAGGTAGGATCTCCAGGTAATCGAGGGCTGCCGTGTCGCCCCCGTCCGGCGTGCCCTCAATCCGGATCTCATCTCCGGGCCGCAGGGCAATGCCGCCCACAATGCGACGTGTGGACGAGGCGCCATCCAGCGTGACGGTGGGCAGATGCTCGTCGGCGGTCCAGTGGTCGACGACCTGAGTTCCGACGACGAGCCGGAAATGTGCCGTGCCATTGTTCTGATCGAAGTATTGGACGCGAAGCGTGTACCAGCCGGCCGGGCCATCAAAGCGTAAGCGAGCGCGGCATGTGCCAGAGGCACAGGCAATTGCCTTGCCTCCCGACGCCGCCTCCCAGGGTGTGACTTCCGTCACGGAGTAGCCGTCGAGTTGCATCGCTTCCGCCTCAAATCGCCCGGCATGATGGCCCACACGGCCCTTCGCATCCGGAATGCCCGACTCCCGGAAGAACCAGTTCGAGACCGCATCCCGCCACACATCAGCTTGGCTGGCCTGATAGTTGAGCTGCGCCAGCACCTCTTGAAACCGCTGCTCATCCACACGTCCTCGGAGCGACTCCCATTGCTGCACGAAACCGGCGGCCGTCAGTGCCCCCTCGTAGTGCGAGTCGTAAATGGACTGGATCACCGTCTTGCCGGAATGCAGCACATGTGTGTAGGGCACATGATGCATGAACAGCAGTAGCTCATCCGGGCATTCTTCGAGCGATTCGAACTTCTGCGCCACCTGCGGGCGGTATTGACCAATGAACCCGGTCCCCGTTGCGACGGTGCGGTCCATCCCGACACCCTGTTGGTCGGCGCGATGCCATTGGCCCCAACCGTTTCGCTCGGACGCCTCCACGGCCACGCCGTAATGGTTGCCGACAATATCGGTGAGGGTTTGCAGGCCAAAGGGGCCGGTATAGTTCTCGTAGGCGGGCCACGATTTCAGCAGCATATCCACAATCGTCGCGGTCACTTTGGGATCGTTGCCGAAAGTCTGCCGCGCCCATTCGTCGGCAATCCGCTGGGACGTCAAATCGGGGTTCCATGCCAGGCGCCCGAAGCCGTACAGGTTCGCCGGCGACATCTGATTGCCGTACCAGTTGAGATCGAGCCCGGCATTTGCCACGCCCACAAAGCCGCCCACGGGCCGGTTGAACGTCTTTCCCGCAGCGAGCATCTTCACGGGAGTACCGGCGCCCTTTGCCCAAAGGTCGAAATCCAGCGCCTCTTTCCACTGCGGCACCAGAAACATCAGATGGCGCGCCTGTCCCACGTATTCCTGGGTGATCTGCAATTCCAATGCCTGATTCGTCTTTTCGAGCGCTTCGAACAGCGGCGACACCGGTTCTCGCACCTGAAAGTCGATGGGACCATTCTTGATCTGCACTAACACGTTGTCGTCAAACTGCCCGTTCAGTGGCTTGAAGTTGTCGTAAGCCGCCCGGGCCCGGTCATTTTTCAGGTTGCGCCAGTCCATGTGGTGGTCGTAAACAAAACCCCGATACAGAAGCAGTCCACCATAGGGCTTCAGCGCTCGGGCCAGGGCATTGGCCGCGTCGGCGTGCGTTCTGTGATAGGCCGCGGGGCCGACTCGACCTTCCGAATCCGCCTTCAGGACGAAGCCGCCCAGATCGGGAATCGCCCGGTAAACTTCAGCTGCCTTCAATCGCCACCATTCCACAACGCGTGGATCGAGTGGATCGAAGGTGCCCAGGCCACCAATGGTCTGTGGGCTTCCGAAATCCACCGCTATGGAAACCTGGATGCCCCATGGGCGCAGCGCATCGGCAATCCGCGCCACTTGTGGAATGAACTCCGGCGTGAGCACGCGCTTGTCGGCATTCACGTTGTTGATGGTGCATCCGTTGATGCCGATGGAGGCCAGCATGCGCCCGTAATCGGAGACGCGGCTCAAATCGTCACGAACATGTCCGCCATCCCAGAAAATCGAGCGCCCGCCATATCCGCGCTCAATCGTGCCATCAAGGTTGTCCCATTGGTTCACCCAGCGGAGCCGCGCGTAGGGCGACTGCGTCTCATCCATCACTGCCAGCGACTCGCCGAGGCTGATCTTGCGCAACAGCGAGAACGCACCATACAGCACGCCTCGCTCATTGGCAGCCGCAACCACCAGGTACGTTACGCCATCAATCTTCACGCTCCGCAGGGAGAAGCCATCCGGCTCCAACGGCCCGGGGGCGGGGAATAACAGCGCCAGGCGCTTCATTTCATCCAAGGTGCCCAGCACGATCGCCGCTTCCTTTGGCATCTGGGACTCGATCCGAAGTGTCCGGCCAAGCATGCTTCGCAATCCACGCACTAGCTCGTCCCGGGCCTGGGCGACCACTTTTGAATCACCCGCTGTCACGACTACCGCCGGAACACCGGCATCGTATTGGTGAACGGCCGTTCCCTGAGGGGGTGCATAACGAAGCCACGCGTCGTAACCGGTTTCAGCCTGAAGCGTCCAAGCCAACAGCAGGCATCCGCCAAGGAGCGCACCATGTATTCGGCCTCTAGTGATCATTGCTGGTCAGCGGAACTACCTCACGATCTTACGCGAACGCCGATTGAGCCCGCGCCGCGCCGCCCATTCGGGATAACCTATGCATGGAGGCTATGTGTTCCTCTTGGCGAACGCATCGCATACTAATTCGCGGCTGGTTCCGGTGTTGATCCTCGCGGCATTGTGCTTTGCGCCGCCCGCCCAATCGCAAGTTCATCCACGCTCGCCCGCCGATTACGCCGTTTCCGCGCAACTAAACGGTGCAACATTCGCCGCATCGATTCTGTCTTCTGATCAGGTGAAGCACATTTTTGCGGTGGATATCAGCAAGGGCTACGTCGTGGTCGAAGTAGCCTGCTTTCCCGGCCCCAACGCGTCCGTGGACGTTCATCCTGACGACTTCCTGGTCAAGACCGGAACCAAGGGCGAGTTTGTCCATCCGGCCGACGGTGTTACGGTCGCGTCAGTAATCCAAGGGAAGAACTCGCCACCACCACCATCGCGCTCGACGGTCCACACCGAGGCGGCCGTCGGATATCAAACGGGGACGGACGCATACGGTCGCCGTGTCCATAGCGCCTATACCGAAGCAGGCGCCAGCGTGGGCCCGGATCCCAATCCTCAACCTGGTCCCCGACCCGGCAGTTCTCCGCAAGACCATCAGAACCTCGAATACCAACTCATGGACCGAGGTCTCGGGGAGGGCCGAACCACAGTTCCCGTGGCGGGCTACTTGTATTTCCCGGCCGCTTCGTTAAAGAAGTCACCGGCCAACACCTACCAGCTCCAATACTTCGGCGACGCCGGACAGAAGGTCGATCTGCCCGTTACAGCCAAGGGCCGCTAGTTACTAAGTAGTCCGATGTGATTAGCAGGTTGCTGAAAAAGGCGGAAAACCGCTCCCTGACGGTCACGGCTCCGAAGCGCCGGTGTTTGTTTGTAATGAGTTGCAGGTTCCCGATAGTGAGCGGGTGAAGTGGAGGCGGCCTTTTTCA
>JBAUOG010000051.1:0-11980 GCA_049579625.1 Bryobacteraceae bacterium | reverse complement strand
CTTCCAGACGATCACTCGTCCGAACTCCACTTCGTTGGCATCGAAGGACGGCGCAGACTCGAGATCGCGTTCTGAGAGAAACCCTTCCCGGACCAACAGTTCGGGAGAGATCAACAGCGGATTCCCGGCAAATGCAGAGAACAGCTGGTAGGGTGAATCGCCGTACCCGGTTGGGCCGAGCGGCAACATTTGCCAGATCGTCTGGCCACAGTCGGCGAGCTGACCCGCAAAGCGATATGCTTCATCGCCCAAGTCGCCGATTCCAAAGGGAGAGGGCAAGGATGTGGGATGCAGAAGAATGCCGCTGCAGCGAGGCAAATTCACGAGACTACGTTATCAAAGCGAGTGGCGGCCAAATGGCTTCACCACTTATAGAAAGGCCGGGCCAAGAGATTTGCATTGATGTATCGCGAATCGCCAGTCACCTCCTCACCAGCCCAAGCAGGGATTGAAACGGCCTGCTTCTCGTCCTTGAGTTCGACTTCCGCGGTAATCAATCCGCGATTGTCGCCCTCGAATTCATCGACTTCCCACACCAGGTCGGCAAATGGGATGCGATAGCGCGTTTTCTCAATCAGCGGCCGTTCGCACAGCTGATCGAGCATCTCCTCCGCATCAGCCAATGGGATTTTGTACTCGTACTCAGACCGGGTTGCGCCGGTATTGATCCCCTCGACAGTGATGAAGCCCTGCTCACCGGCGGTGCGAACGCGAACGGTGCGCTCCTTCACTGTGCTGAGATAGCCCTGACGGTACTGCTTGCCTGGGTCTGGGCTGCGCCAGGAATCATCCTTCACGAGAAACTTGCGTTCGATTTCTTTCGGCATGGTGGCTCCACCTAACCATAATGACTCGCCTCGAAATAACTGTCTCGGACAGTCGACCGCTCAAGCGGGAAGAGCCTCACGAGCGATGATTGAACGGACTGGCAAACGCATCCAGCCCTCTCGGATAATAGTCAAGGTGCAAAACCACCTTACGAAGGTCTTGAACGACTCGGCCTTACGCCGTTTGGCTGGCGCAGAAAGCTACCAGCGGGGCATGGACTACTTCTCTCACGGGCATGTCGAATCGCTCGAAGAGCGGGGTGGCAGTGTTCACGCCGTCGTGCGCGGAAACCAGGATTACAAGGTCACTCTGGCCGCCGCAGATGGAGTGGCGGACTATGCATGCGATTGTCCAGTGGGCAGCGAAGGTGCGTTCTGCAAGCACTGCGTCGCGGCGGCGCTCGCCTGGCTGAACCGCGCAACGGAACCGAAGCGGTCCAGCCGCGGCAAAGCCAAGCAGGTCACGCTGGCCGACGCCGGGAAGATCCTCCAGACAGAGGACAAAGAAAAGCTGGTACGGATGGTGCTCGATTGGGCTAAAGACGACAGCCGCCTTCGCGAGCGGCTCATCCTCTACGCAGCTCGGCGCTCGGGGCCCGACACCGGTGCTGCTGCAGTGGGACGTGCGTTTGAGAAGGCCGTCCGGGTTCGCGATTTCATGTCTTACCGAGAGACGGCCGGCTGGGCACGTGACGTCGACAAAGCTATTGATTCGATCGAGCAGTTGCTGGACGATGGCCAAGCCGCCGCGGTTATCGAGCTGTGTGAGTCGGCCTTGCAGTCCCTGTTCGGTGCCATCGAGGCGGTGGATGACTCCGATGGCCACTTCGAGGCGCTGAGGGACCGGCTGGAAGATATCCACTTCCAGGCGTGCGAGGAGGCTCGGCCTGATCCAGCGCAACTGGCCAAGCGGCTCTTCCAATGGGGGCTGCAGAGCTTCGATGCTTTCTTTGACGCGGCGGCGCAATACGCTGACATCCTTGGGCCGAAGGGCAGGAAGGTCTACAGGGAACTGGCCGAAGCAGAATGGGAGAAAGTGCCGGTCCGAACCGCAAACCATAAGCAGTCCGAGTGGGACCGGCACGTCCGCATCACGCAGATCATGGAATCACTGGCACGGGCGTCGGGCGATATCGAAGAACTTGTCGCGGTGATGAGCCGCGACCTTTCGGACGCGTATAACTACTGGAAGATCGCCGGGGTCTACCGCGACGCAAGCCAGCACGACAAAGCGCTGCTCTGGGCGGAAAAGGGACTGGCGGCATTCCCAGAGCACACTGATCGCCGGCTTCGCGATTTCGCGGCGGACGAGTATCACCGAAAAGGGCGTCACGACGATGCGATGAAGCTCATGTGGGCCGAATTCTCGGAGCGGCCATATCTGGAAACCTACAGAACGCTAGAGGGACACGCGAAGAAAGCGGGAGCCTGGCCGGAGTGGCGGGAGCGAGCGCTGGCGGAGATCCGGCTGAACATCGCCAAGGCCGGAGAAAAGTTGCGCACTCAGGCTGTGCCACTCTGGATGCGGGCTGACGTCAACCATTCGGTACTGGTGGAGATCTTTCTGTATGAAGGCAACCCGGAAGAAGCCTGGCGGGAAGCTCGCGCGGGAGGATGCTCGGACATTCTGTGGCTCCGAGTCGCGGCTGCCCGCGAAAAGGAGCATCCCGAAGATGCTGCGCCCATCTATTGGACACATGCCGAGGCCGGCATTGCCCGTACCACTAACGGCCGTTATGAGGAGTTCGTCAACTTGCTGGTAAAA
This sequence comes from Bryobacteraceae bacterium, assembly GCA_049579625.1. Lineage (GTDB taxonomy): Bacteria > Acidobacteriota > Terriglobia > Bryobacterales > Bryobacteraceae > CAJCIT01. The sequence continues at coordinate 9,388 of JBAUOG010000051.1, read as the reverse complement.
GCCGCGGCGGCAATGAAGAGGATGGAGCGCGGCGGCGAGTTCGTATCCAGCCTGGACGCCCTTCGGTTGAAATACAAGAGCAAGCGAAACTTCATAAAACTCCTGGAGGAAAAGCGGAAATCGCTATACCTGGCGTAGCAACATCCTACGTTCTGGCAGATTTGCTTCGGCACTTCATGGCATGCGGTATGTTGAATGTATGGCACGTTTGATCTCGACCACTGTTCGTCTCGAAAAAGAAGATGTTCGAGCACTGAAACGCGCTCGCGCAGACGGACTTTCCGCGTCCGACTTGCTCCGTAAAGGCCTGCGCGTCGTCGCCTCGCGCTACTATTCCGGACGTCGGCCGCCCTCGACACTACTTTTCGAATCCACAAACTCGAAACTAGGCGATGAGTCCGAACTCTTTCGAGATCTCGAGGTTTGATCCTGCCGATTATCGCCGACACCGGCGGGCTCCTGAGGGCGCTTGCCCGGACACGGGACGGCGAAGCCAGCTTTCCGGACTACCAAAGGGTCTTGACTTCAGCATCCGCGGTGATCGTTCCCGGCTTGGTGCTGGCGGAGGTAGACTACTTTCTTCGAGGCGATCGGAGCGTGATGCGTAAGCTGGTCGCCGAGATCCTCGATCCAGAAACTCGCTATGAATACGAGGTACCTCTGCCCGCAGATATGGCCCGGGCGCTAGAGCTTGATGCCAAGTTCGCGCAACTCGGCCTCGGACTCGTTGATGGGACTGTGGCAGCGCTCGCCGAGCGCCGCCAGGTGTACCGCGTTTTGACGACGGATCGGCGCGACTTCGGTGCGATCCGTCTTGGCCCACGCCTCACGCGCGCTCTGGAGTTGCTGCCGTAAATAACAGCGGGGAGAAGGTGAATCGCGATTTCGGTGCTTTACATCGTGAAACGCCGCCATCACGGGCGGAAGAATTCAGGGCTGGTTCTTGGAAGGACCAGCGGACAGAATGTCGGCTGGTTGGTTGCGGGGGCAAGATTTGAACTTGCGACCTTTGGGTTATGAGCCCAACGAGCTACCTGACTGCTCCACCCCGCACCTACATCTTAACAAACCCAGGCTGCGGCGCTTAAAGAAGCAGGGTGCTCATTCCCATCGCCCTGATAATAGGCCGTTTGCCGACCGATTATCGGATCATCGAGAAACTCAGAGGCCTCAGGATCACGTTACCGATATTGGACACGATTTGGGCGTCGGAAAGGCCCGGTTGGGAACTCAGCTTCTTCCAATCCGGATCGGTAACGAAGGCATGCCAGAGCTTCTCGCGCGCGGTCAGGTCGTCGAAGGAAAGCATGTAGGTCAAGCTCGGTTGCCGCGTGCCAATCAGCGTCTCACCGAAGAAGATCGGCCGCATACCAACGTGCTGGAAGATGGCAATCTCGCCGCCATTGAACATAGCGATCTTTTTCGCCAGCGTGGCTTGCGTATGGGACTCATATGTCCTCAGTTCGAAGATGCGTGGAGGACGTTTGTCATTCGGATCCGCTAACGCGGCCTCCGGCATTCCATCAAAGCTGCGCAGCAGGCTGCTGTCGATGCGAACGTATGGGAAGCCCTCGTCCTTGCTGAGGGCGGCCATCTCTTTTTGGTAGGTCTCATCGACGGTCAGTCTAGCGATCGTCTCCTGAAAGATGGCGAGCGACGGATATTGGGTGATCGCCAATAGGTAAGGCCCGTCGGGACCAATGTAGTTCGCGAAGGCGCCGATCAGTTTTGCTCCGGCGCGAGCGAGCGCCGGTTGTTTCGACGCACGAAGGAAGTCCGAGAGACGGCTGAACTGGTCTTCAAAGCTGTTGTGCAGCCGGTATGTCACGATCTCTAAAAAGGAGTTGGCCGCACCGCCGGGCGTTTGCGCAAAAGAGGAAAGGTTTGTCATAGTCGAGGCGGCCAAACCGGCCAGCAGATTTCGTCGGTTCATTTCCTCGACTCTACAACAGAGTCACTTCCCGTCTTGAGCCGCCATCGAAGTTTCGGGCCTGGAAATCGGCAACGCCCCGAACCGCCGTTGCCGGTTTCGATAATCGTCCAAGGCAATGATCAAATCGTTTTCTCCAAAATCGGGCCACATAACGGGCGTGAAGTAAAGCTCGGCGTAGGCGGACTCCCAGAGCAGAAAGTCGCTGAGACGCTGTTCGCCACCCGTGCGAATCAGCAGGTCTACATCCGGGCTGTCAAACCGCTCGGTGAAATGAGCTCTGTCGGGAAGCGTGCCCATCGTCTCCCAGGCGTGGAATAGGGAATCGCGGCTGGAGTAGTCGATCGCCAGCCGCACATGCAGGCGGCTGCCCGCGCAAGTGAAACGCTCGGCTTCCTCGATGGCCCGGCGGGCGCTGGCTGGGATTCGGTCGCGGCGGCCGATCACTGAAAGCCTTACGCCCTCCCGCACACAAGCCTCCAACTGACGGCTCAAGTGCAGTTCGAGCAGCGCCATCAGGCCGCTCACTTCATCGGCAGGGCGTTTCCAATTGTCCGCGGAAAAAGCGTAGGCGGTGAGTGTGGTGATACCAAGTGATGGCGCGGCGGTAACGACACGCCGGAGCGCGCTCTCGCCCGCATGATGACCGGCCAAGCGTGGAAGCCCTCGGCGTTGCGCCCAGCGGCCATTGCCGTCCATGATGACCGCGACGTGAAAGGAAGTCCTTTGTATCATAAAGTGATACTCCAAAAAATTTTACTTGTCGCGCATGGCGTGGATGAGGGCCTCCATATGGTCCAGGTAACGTTCCAAGGCTTTCCGGCCGGCAGCTGTCAAACCGTACTCCGTCTTGGGCATTCTTCCCTCAAACGACTTTGTGCAGGACACGTATTGCGCCTCTTCAAGCCGGCGGGCATGCACACTCAGGTTGCCATCCGTGGTTCGCAGCAGTTTTTTCAACTCATTGAAGGTCAACGTATCGTTGACGGCCAGGGCGCTGACGATGCCCAGCCGCATCCGCTCATGGATGATGCGGTCGAGATGCGGCAGCGCATTCTCTACCGACGACTGTTCGGCCTTCACGGGCTTAGCGGAACGATTCTTGCCGGAGACAACATCGCTGCTCCTGGCGGCACTTGATTTAGCCACCGTGCCTCCTTGCAATCAGGAATCCGAAAACAACATGCAGTCCGCCGAATCCCGCCATAAGCCAGGCATCCTGCCAGGCAGGCGGCGCAAAAAAGGATAAGGCGCCAAAGAGCATAAAGCACAGTCCCATCACCGGAACTATGCGGACTGAGAACGCGCCCCCGGTGACCACAGCGACGCCATAGAGCATTAACCAGAGACCGGGAATCACCGACAACTGCTGGATCTGAAACAGCACGACGGTCAAGGCCGCACCGGCCAGAAGCGGCGGAACGAAGCTCAGCAGAGCCCGGCGGGCGGGCCTGGACTTCAGCGGCATCGCCACCCGTTTGGATTTCCAGCGCAGAAACATCACGCCCATCAGCAGGGCCAAAATCGCCTCGATCAACCATACCGAGAATTGCTGCGAAAGAGGATGACCCATAGCAACCAAGCCCGCTACGAGGGCACTGGCGCCAATCACCACGCCGCCCCATCCCGGAACAGCCGTGAAGGAAGCAGCGTTCTCCATGGTGTCGCGGATGAAGCGCAGATTGTCGGCAGCGCGCCTGTCGATGGGGACGGGTTCGCGGACAACCCGGGCCGGGTGTGCAGAGGCCATATGTAAAGTATAGGCCCGCCACTTTGCGATGTAAAGCTGAAAATTTCGGCGCCGTCAGGAAAAACCGTACTTGCTAGAAGCTCAGCCGTATGCCGCCGACCGCCCAGCGCTGAGGGGTGATGAAGCCCTCCTCGTAGTAGATCTGATCGAGTACATTGGCCACGCGCACGTAAAAGCGAGCACTGATGTGCTCCGACAGCGGCAGCGTGTATCCCGCTGAAAGATTGAGCGAATGGGGACCACCAAAGCGGTAAGCCAGCCCGTAAATCGGAAACAGGTAGGACGTGCCCCCTGAGAAATCGAGCGTCGCGTCAACGTGCTTTCCAAATTGCTGGGCAGCGAGGAACGTAAAAGCATTCGGGATAATCCCCGGAACCTGCACAGGGTTCATCGCTGTGCCAGTGGTGAATTCTGAGACGCGATCCATGGCGTTGGTGTAGGTATATGACCCAAAAAGCGTTGTCGCGCGCGCCGGCCTGAATTCGCCGCTGAGTTCCACGCCTCTCGCAATGCCTCCGCCGGTATCGAAATAGCCGCCGAAGCGTCCATACGGGTCCGTGGCCGGCGTGATGAGCGTGCCGTCATCGAAACCGATCCGTTGCTGGAAGCTGGTGTAGAAATAGGTCGCGCTAAGGCGAAGTCGCTGCTGAAACAAGTACTGATCAACTCCACCATCGATGGAAAATGAACGTTCCGGGCTCAACCGTGGATCGCCAATCGCAGTAAAGGAGCCACCGTAGAAATAGGTTCCAAACCGCTCATAGAGCGAGGGCATGCGAAAGCTGTTGCCGGCGTGGGCTCGCAACTTCGTTGCGGTGGATCGCAAATAGTAGGAGATCGAGGCATCGCCGGTCAGAGCATGCGGCGGCGAGGGGATGCTGATTCCCGCGTAGGGTGAATCGCCGCCGGAGAATGTTGGTGTATTGAGGCTGACCGCCTGGTAGCGCCCCGAGAGCAGAATCTGCAGCCGGTCGTCGACCAGTCGGATTTGATCCTGAGCAAAGAAGGCGTTGTACTGTTGTGAATCCGCCGTACCGGCGCTGACTCGTTGCGTAGGATCGGGATTCTGGTCGGAAGAGACATTCGAAAAGCTTTCGCGTTCGTATTCGTAGCCGGCCGTGATGGCCTGAGCGTGTCCAGCAAGGTAATCCACGCGAGCTTGCACGGTATTCACACTGCCGTTGTAATCGTCCGCCGTGTTAAATAGCGGTTGGTAGCCGGTGCCGCCGGGGCCATTGAGATTATCGCGATAACTGTTCAAGAACTGATAATCGACGTGGAAGGTTAGGCGCGAGGTGGTCTGATATTCCCAACGAAACAGCTGCGTCCCAAAGTACGAATTGAGACGTGAGTCAGGATCCACCAATGAGGGAATGAACGTGGCATTGCCCGAATCAAATGGCAAGCCATCGTTGGCGAGGCGCAATGCCGACTGCGAGGGCGCGATGGCGGGAATAATGCCGTTGGCAGGCGTAACGACATTCGCCGCCGGGTACGGGATGCTCTGGATCTGCAGGTAGCCCGTATTGTCAAACGTGCGGAAGCTGACGCGCATCGTCGGTGTAATCGAATAGGCCAGCATTCCCTGTCCTGACCAGTTTCGGGTCGCGCCGCCACCGTAAACGCCGTCCGTGACGTTGAGGTTGACGAGGCCGGCTGAATAGGCGAGCTTGTCGTTCAGTAAGCCGCCCGCGAGCCTCGCCGCGCCGCGAAACAGCCCGAGGCCGCCGCCTTCTACATCTAGATTGCCGTGGGTTCCTCCGCCTCCACTGTCGGTAATGATGTTGACCGTGCCGGCCGCGGAGTTGGTTCCGTAGATGGAGGAGCCGGAACCTCGCAGGACCTCTATCCGTGAGGAATCAACCAGCAGCAAGTCGCCGATGAAAGCGCTCGCGTCGCCCTCGACGCCGGTGGCATCGCGCAGACGGAAGCCGTCAACGAGCACAGCCGTGTCCGACGAGCGCCCACCACGAATCTGGATGGTCGTGAATGCTCCAGGACCGCCGCGTGTGCTGACGCGAAGGCCCGGCACCAGCCGTATAGCGTCCGCCGCGTAGTTTGTGCCTTGGCGCTCGGCGGCGTTCACGTCCACGACGTCGAGCGCTTTCGAGGTCTGATCCACGGATTGCGGGCTGTTGGACGCCGTCACGTTGATGACGGCGGGAATCGTGACAATGGAGAGCTCCAATTTCAGTTGTTTACTTTCACCCGCATTCAGCGTGAGCGACAGGGGTTCCCGCAGCGCCAATCCGGCAGCCGAAGCTTCCAGCAGGTATTCTCCCGGGGCTAGCGAAGGAAAGCTGAAGCGGCCATCGGCCTCCACCTGGGCGGTTTGCGCGATGGTATTTGAACGCGAATACAGTTTCACTACGCCCGTCGGGACAACCGCACCGGATGAGTCATTGATAACGCCGCTGATGGATGCTTTTTCGCCGGCGATGAGATGCCCAGCAGATAGCGCTGCGACGAGCGCGAAAGTAAGTGAACGAATGTATTTCAACTGTCGACCCTCCCTCGAGGCGGCATGGAATTCGCACGTATGCGTGCGAACTGTGGGCAGGTCTTCGGACTTACAGGCGGGGCGAATGGAGAGCGCAAGATCTACCTGCGTTCCGTCGCTGGTCTACCGGCCCGGCTTCCCATACGCTTCGCGAGCGAAGGCGCACAGTGCTCAAGGTTGGGCTTTCGTTCCTGCTTACCGCTGCGGGGCAGTCCTGGAATTTCGCCAGGTTCCCTTTTCAACGCCGAATTCCCAAGCAAAGGGAACCCGACGTACCTACAGCATTCCTAGAATACCGAACTAAGAACCGACCGATGATCTTCAGCTGGGCTGAACGTTTCCGCGCCGGCGAGCCGCCTAGCCGCGCTAGTCAGAGAACCACGCGCTTATCGCCGTCCCGGCGCGTGACCCGCTCCCGGTCGAGATACTCCAGTAAGGGTATGGCGAACTTCCTCGATACCTGCGTCCAGTCTTTGAACTCCGGCACGGAGAACTGACGGCCGCGCTGTTGGGCGAGCGATTGGCGCAGATGCGTGAGCACGTCGCTATGAAAAACGAACTCTCCCGAGATGCGTACCAGGCGGTTACTCTTGAATAGAAAATCAACCAGCGGCCGCGCCTTCTTCGCATCGAGCGAAAATTTCACCAGCACGTCAGCCAACTCCGGCGGCTGAAACCCTGCAGACCGATACGCCGCCGCGATCCCTTCGATCGCCTCCATTTCCCTCGCGCTGAAGGACGCGGAGTGAGACGTTAGCGCCACCACGTCCGCCTGCACCGTCACGCCCGGCGTGCGGCGCATCTGCGTGTCTGCCAGCGACGCTTCGAGGCCTTCAAATATGGCTTGACGAACCGTGGGAAGTGCTGCGCCATTCACCGAAGGGTTGTCTTTGTGAAACTGCTCCAGCCACTTGATTGTCGATTCCTGTTTCTTGTTAATCCACTCATGAGTGATGACTCGCTGCTCTTGTTCAGCGAAAAACAGCGACGTATCGTTTCCAATCAGCTCCTTCAAGCGGGCCTCCGGAAGGCCTGTTAGCTTAACCAGGCTCGCGAGGCTGCGTCCCTGCGCCGTCTCACCAACCAGCACGCGCACCCGTTCGGCCACGTCGGCGTCCGCCAGCCGCCGCAGGCGTTCCAGCGTCCGGCCACGCCGTAGCCGTATAGGCGGGAATGGATCGATTACCGTTCCTCCAGCGATGGTTATCGATGGCGAAGCCTGTCGAATGATGAAACGGTCGCCTGGGAGCAACAGCATCGGCTGGCGGAATGCCAGTCGCGCCAGGAAAGGGCGGTCGGCCGGTCGGGAAAGCAGTTTCAATCCTGCCTCGGCCTCGGCTGTGCCTGAGTAGACCTGAACGACGACCCGGCGTCCCGCAAACGTCGCGGGATCCGTGTCGGCAATGCCGGCCCAGTCAATCACGGCGTCGGCGCGAAGAGTGGTTTCAAAGACGCCGCTGGAGGCTAAGACGAAGCCACGTTGGATCTCGCCCGCCTCAACCCCTGCGAGGTTCACCGCCGCGCGCTGGCCCGCCTGTGCCGATGGAACAGATTTGCCATGAACCTGAAGGCCGCGAATACGCAGCGCGCGGCGCGCCGGATAAACTTCAACAGAATCGCCGCTATTGAGCCGGCCACTCAACAAGGTGCCGGTAACCACGGTGCCAAAGCCCCGAAGGGCAAAACTTCGGTCGATAGGGAGTCTCGCGAACCCCCCAGCATCACGACTAACTGAGGCAGTAACCAGCTTCTCCAGCTCTGACCGGAGTTCATTCAGACCGGTTCCCGTATGGGCGCTCACAACCACTATCGGCGCACCTTCCAGAAATGAACCTCGCACTAATTCGCGGATGTCCTCCGCGGTCCGGTCTATTCGGCCAGCAGCCACAAGGTCGGCCTTAGTAATGGCAACCAAGCCTGCCCGCACCCCCAGCAGTCGGCAGATTTCAAAATGCTCCACGGTTTGAGGCTTGATGGACTCGTCGGCTGCGACCACTAGCAATACTGCGTCGATACCGCCAACGCCGGCTAGCATATTCTTGATAAATCGTTCGTGTCCGGGAACGTCAATGAAACTGACCGCAGCGCCGCTCGCCAAAGGCATATGGGCAAAGCCCAGATCAATCGAAATGCCCCGCCTCTTTTCTTCAGCGAGCCGGTCTGTATCGATGCCCGTCAGCGCGCGGACTAGCGATGTCTTACCGTGATCAATGTGGCCGGCCGTACCAATAACGATATTGGCTTTGGTGGTAAGACTTTCTGACATGCGCTGGCTATGGTTCATTATCGCGATGTTCGCCGCGGCGCCGGCATCCGGCGCCCACAGCCGCGCACAACAGACTCCTCCCACATTTCATGCCAATGTGACCGACGTCCGCGTCGACGTCGAGGTCCGCGAAGGGAAGCGGCTCGTCATGGGGTTGGTTCGCAGCGACTTTGTGGTGTGGGATGAAGGGGAAGTGCAAGAGCTGGTGTATTGCGGGCAGGAAGCGGTAGGGCTCGATCTAGTCCTGGTGCTGGATGTCAGCGGAAGCGTGCACCGGTTGCTCGGCAAGATCGCGGTGATCGGCCATGAGGCCCTGGACGAGTTGCATGAAAACGATCGCGTAGCAGTGATGGCCTTTAGCCGATTCTCAGCCCTTGTTCAGCCGCTAACGAACGACCATGCTCAAGTCGAGGCTGGCTTGAAGCTCGCAGGAAGGGGGATGGCATTGGGCTCAGGCACCCGGATTAACGGCGCTGTGATTGATGCTGCCCGTTATCTGACGAGCGCGAGGTCAGAGAACGGCGCATTGAAGGACCCCCGGCGCCAAGCCGTGTTGATCATTACGGACAATAATGGCCTCTCGTTCTTTGGCTCATCCAAACGCGCTGTTCAATTCCTCTTCGAGGCCGATGCAACTTTGAACGCCATCGTTGTCGGCAACCACCCGCATCCTCAGAAGCTCAAAGACATGCAGGGCGTCGACTTCGAACTGGACGATGTCTTTGTGCTGGCTGACGAGACAGGCGGCGAAGCAGAGACTGCGTCCAACAACCCCCAGGAGCGGCTGCGCGGGATGATCGCGGATATCCGAAACCGCTATAGTCTCGCCTACCGGGCGCCTGCGGCTAGACCTGGAACGTTACGCCGCATCCGGGTTGACTTGAGTGCGGAAGCCCGCGAGAAGTACCCGACAGCGAAGTTACGAGCACGCAGCGGATATTA